>CAJWIX010000021.1 GCA_913042175.1 uncultured Flavobacteriales bacterium | reverse complement strand
ATCTTATTGTCTATAATCGATGGGGCCAAGTACAGTTCATTTCTACTGGAAATAACCTAAAATGGGATGGAAGAAATAGTGTTGGAGGTGAATTACCAAATGGACCTTATTTCTATACATTAACAGTTAATGACGGGTTTTTTAGTAAAAGTGGGACTCTTTACCTCTTTAAATGAGATTAAATTTAATTCTTATACTTTTTCTGATGGTATCAAACATTATCGCACAACAAAGTGCTCAATATATTGGTCATAGAGGTTGCAGAGGTGTTTACCCAGAAAATACCATTGAAGGATTAAAAAAAGCAATTCAATATGGTGCTGATGGAATAGAATGGGATGTAGTGATAAATAAAGACGATGAAATTATCATTTCTCATGAACCTTATATAGATACTACTTATTGCCAGTTAAAGCATGGATCTGACGACCCAAAAAAAAGTAATATTTATAAGATGTCTACAGATGAGATAAAAGCATTTGATTGTGGCAGCAAATTTTATTCGAAGTTCCCTAATCAACAAAAAATTACAGAAACCAAACCCACTCTTAAAGAAGCTGAAAAAGCACTCATAGATTATAAAGGAATAATTTTATTTGAAATAAAATCCGAGCCATCACTAGTAAATGAATTTTATCCAGATCCAAAAAAATATGCTAAAATCATACACAATCATGTAAAAACAAGTCCATTAAAGTCTAATTATATTTACATGTCTTTTGATCCAGAGTTATTAAATCAACTGCATCTATTAATGCCAGCAGAAAAATATGTTCTTTTAGAATATAACCCCCTAAAACGATACCAAAAACTTAAAGAATGTATAAACTTTAAACCTTATGCATTTGGGTTAAGCTATAAGATTATTACATCAAAATTTGTAAAAAAATCACACAAAGAAGGTATATCAGTTTTTGCCTGGACAGTTAATGAAGAAAAAATGAGTGATGAACTAATTAAAATTGGTGTCGATGCCATCATAACTGACTACCCAAACAAATTAATTAAAAAATAATTGTCTCCAAGGAAGGCAAGTAAATTAACATGCCTTTTACATTTTTGTATCCCATTTTTTCAAATTCGTTCATGTACGACTTAATCTGATTAGTATCACTTGCCTCTTTTGAAGATGTTTTATAATCAATAATCCACCAATAGTCGTTATGAAATATCATTCTATCTATTCTTTTTACCTTTCCAGATTTAGTTATAATTTCTCTTTCATTATAGTGTGAGGATCCGTGATTGAATAAAAAAGATAAATCCTTAGAATTTTCTAAAAGATTTAGATAGGATTTACACTTGTCAAAATCTTCATTGTTGATTTTAAAGTTATTTTTTAAATGCTCTAAGTGATTATAGGCTTTAAAAAAATCATTGTGCACCATACTCATCAGTTGATGAAATAATGTGCCAAAGTTTATTTGGTTTTCAAAAACAAATTTATTTTCTAAATTTTTGACAGGACTTTTAGTAAATTGAAAATCGACAACAACAGTACTTTCATCTTTACTTTTTTGGCTGGGTATGGTTAGTTCACCCAAATTAAATAAACCAGTTTGAGCATTGTAGTTTTTATGGTTTTTTACATATTTTACAATTGATGCTGTAACTGACCCTTTTGTAATTTTACCACTCATATTAACAAATAGATGATCAGCTGAACGAGTAAAAGCAACATAATATAAATTCAAATTATCAAGGGCTACTAATTGTTCTTCTTTTTCAAAAACACTTTTTTTTCCCAACGAGATCAATGTTTTTCTATTCATTTGACCAATAAAAAAATCAAATGTTTGATCAAAGACAGTTAAATCATCAATCCATACATAAGGTTGTTGTGAATTGTTTTTTTGAGCCCAAGTTGCCTTGGGTAATATTACTACTGGGAATTCTAATCCTTTAGATTTATGTATCGTCAAAATTTGTACTGCATTTATCTCTCCACTTCCTACATTAATCTTTTTAGCCTCTTCCCAAATAGTGTCCAAAAACCTAAATATGGTATTACGGTCTTTTACAATATTTTGATAAAACTGATCTGAAAATGAATTTATATGTGGGTCTTTATCTACTATTCCAAGAAAAGATAAAATAAAATCTAATTTTTGAAAATCTTGAAATAAGGTATATTCCTCTAATTGATTTGTGTTTGGAACTAAACTAAATTCTTGAGAAGATTTATTTTTATAAATATTGTAGTAATAATTGAACAGTAATAAATCGTTCTTATCCCTGTTTTCAAAATACCTAAAACAGAAAAATATCAGCTTGAATTGAACACTGTAAAAGAGATAAATACTATCATCCGAAATAAATGGAATTTGTAGTTCATGTAAAATTTTAGCTATTTCAACTCCATCTTTACCTCTTCTCACAAGAATAGTTATATCAGCATATTGATAACCAATAGAAATGACGCTGTCAATCTGTTTTTTGATATATTCTTGTTGACTTATTTCAGATAAATTAATATTTACCGAACCCTCAAAATCCCTTTTAATATGTTGTGCTGATTCCGTATAAGCTTCTTTAATTGTATTGAAATTATTTTCTTTAGAAACTTCATGAAAGAGCCAATTGTTAAATTCAATAATAGATTTTGAAGAACGCCAATTAGATTTTAAATACCCAAGTTCATATACATCCTGAAATAATGATTCATATTCATGTCCACCATCTAAATTAGGTAGATTTGGTAAATCCATAAATTGCTTTACATGTCCTTCTCTCCATCTGTATATGGCCTGTTTAGCATCACCAACGATTAAATTTTTACCTCCATTTGAAATTGATTCATGTATAAGAGGAATTAAATTATTCCATTGCAGCAAGGATGTATCCTGGAACTCATCCACTAAAATATAGTTGAATCTGCTTCCTATTCGTTCAAAAATAAATCCAGCTGGTTCATTTTTTACTATATCTCCTATCAAGGCATTGAAATCAGAAATTAAAATGACATTATTTTGAGACTTTACATCCTTCAACTTTTTGTATAGCGTATTAACCATCATAAAAGGCACAAATAACTTAATCAACTCCGAATACTTTACATATCCTGTTAATTGACTGACCAAAAAGGTGAGCATTTCATTTAATTCATCTTTGATGGCATTTATAGCATTCAAATCATTACTTGACAGACTCTTTTTAAATAACTTTTCTTCATTCATCCAGTTTGTCAATTTAGAAATGAAGTCAACATCAACATCATGTAATTGTTCCTCAATAGATAAAATTTTGGAGATATTGCCATAAGGAGACCATTCTTCAAGTATGGAATTGGTTAGCAACAATTGTTTAATCGTTTTAACATTAGAAATTATCTCAGACTGAAGAACATCTAAATGATTTACTAGCTTTAATCTTAAAAGAATAAGCTGCTCATAATCGTAAACCTTAATCTTGTGCTGATTTTGAATTAAAATTTTCTCAAGCTGTTGAAGTTGTTTCTCAATATCAGTTTTTATTCCTTTTTTGATGGATTCGTCAATAATTTGAAAAATAAGTTCAGTAAATTTTTCATCACTGGTTGACTCATCAATAAAAGTGGAGACCACTTCATTTAAAAATTCCTTCTCTTCTAAAACTATATCATATGATGGCATTAAGTTTAATTCACTGGAAAAAGCACTTATAACTGTATTGGTAAAACGATCTATAGTCATAACATTAAAATCACTATAGTTGTGAATGATTTTAGTGTAAATGATTTTACTTTTCAAATGTAAATCCTCTACAGAAGTCTCATTTTCAGCAGCAATTAATCGCAACATTTCACTTGGATGCTCAGAACTAGCATTATTTTTGAGCTCACTAAGAATTCTTTCTTTCATTTCCTGAGCTGCTTTATTGGTAAATGTTATGGCTAAAATCTCCTTAAATGCATAGTAAGATTTACTATCAAATAATATGGATAAATATTGTTTTACTATGGCAAAGGTTTTGCCAGATCCAGCTGATGATCTATAAACTACCAGTTGTTTCATGTACTCAAGTAGTTTCTGATTGCAATTGTATAACAGAAATTTCAGGGTAAATACCCACTCTTCCAGGATATGCTAAAAATCCAAACCCTCTATTGATGTTAATGTACTGATTATTTTCTTCATATACTCCAGCCCAATATTTGTATCTAAATTTTACAGGACTCCACTTTATCCATCCAGGTATTTCAATACCAAACTGCATTCCATGCGTATGACCAGATAACGTTAATTCAACAGGCATTTCATGATTAATGATTTTTTGCTCCCAATGTGATGGATCATGGGATAATAATATTTTAAATTGCTCTTTGGCGACTTTTGACGAAGCTATATCAAAATCGCCCTTTTTCTTAAAACCTCCTGCGCCCCAGTTTTCTACTCCTATTAAATCTATTTTTTCATTATCTTTTATTAATTCGTAAGACTCATTTAGTAGCACATGGAAACCCATATCCTTAAGATGTTGCAATAACATTTTCATGTTATCCTCTTTTTCTTTTTCACTGTCCCATCGAACATAGTCACCGTAATCATGATTTCCTAATACTGCAAATTTCCCATAGGGAGCATGAAGAGAACCAATTAGTTCTTTCCAGTCATCTAATTCTTTAGCTATATTATTGACCATATCTCCTGTAAAAAAAATAATGTCTGGTTTTTGATCATTAATCATCTTAATACCATGACTGACTTTTTCCGCATCATCAAAACTACCGCAGTGAAAATCAGAAATATGAACAATTTTAAAATTGTCAAATGCATTAGGAAGGTTAACATAACTAAGCTTATGACTTATTACGCGATAATTATACTTACCCCTCATCATACCAAAGATTAAAGAACCTGCAGGAATACTTGCAGTAATTAAAGCCAATTTAGAAATGAACTCTCTTCTTTGTGGTGAGTACTCAAATGATTTTGAAAATCCTTTAGTGAAAACATGATATATCCATTGTGGCACCCTTACTACATCTTCAACAAAAAGAAAACTAATGGTGATAATTTGAAATACCATAACGGTAATACACAACCCAAATGAATAAGAAAAATAAGGCGACATTAAACCATTTTCTCTAAAGAATACAATTTGCAATATGAAGTTTACAATTACCAAAGTATTGAACACCATAAATAGGTAGTAAACCCAAGAACTTTTAGTAACAGTTTTAACTGCATTTGAACTATACCACTGCAGACATAATATAAATACTATAAATAGCAACCATCTGAAAACCATAGCGTTTAATTAAACAATTAGAGATATCATTTTTTTTTATTCTAATTTTATGCTTGAAAATACTAAAATTGAATTATAATTTAACATACTGTTTTACTTACTTGTTGTTCTTTAGTTTTATATTGACGCAAAGCTGTAAGAAACCTGGTTGTACTGATCCCAATGCAACAAATTACAACCCTTCAGCGAATACTGATGATTTTTCTTGTGAATACGATTCAGTATCAACATTTGAGCTCATTTGGGAAGTAAATCACATGTTTAGAAATGACAGCTTTTCATACTTCACAGATTATTTTGATGATTCGAACAACTTAATTCAATTTTCACGTATTTCTATGTATGTTGGAAAAACACAATACGGTAAAAATGGAGTATTTAATTATTCTAATGAAGCATATGTATTAATTAACCCAGATGAAACACAATACAATTTTGGTTCCATTGAGGATACTTCCATAAATAATTTCCAATCCTTAATTGGTGTTGATTCCATCACCAATCATCTTGATCCAGCACTTTACAATAGTAGTAATCCGCTAAGCTATCAAACACCAAGTATGCATTGGCAAATGGGAACAGATCCTCAAAATTGGAGTTACTTATTTTTAGTTATGGAAGGATTCGTAGATATGAATCAAAACAGCTTGTTTGAACCTGGAGAATATTTCGTTTATCATATAGGAGGAGATGAATTTATAAGCAATACAAATACGATTAATTTCAATCCAACTATCAATTCATCTAATGATTTTATAATTCAACTTGAGATAGATTGGTCTGAAGCAATTAACGGGATTAATATGTCTACTGATAACTTTACGCATACAATGGACAATATTCCTCTTGCTCAGAACTTAGTAGCAAATTGTGTTAATTTAATAGAAGCCAATTAATGAAGTATACTATACCATTTTCATTTTTCTTTCTATTTTTTTTATCCTCTTGTTTAAAAGAAAAAAATATTGAATTTTCCAATACACCAACTCCTTATGACTTAACCATCCCAGCTAATTTCCCACCTGTTGAGTTACCTGATGATAATCCGCTTACAGTTGAAGGTATTCAATTAGGTAGACACCTATTTTGGGAGAACAGGATGAGTGGTGATAATTCTATGTCTTGTGCATCTTGCCATGCACCACAATATGCATTTTCTGACCCATCACCAAGAAGTATTGGCATAAATGGTGATAGCAGTAAAAGAAACTCTATGGTTTTACAAAACCTTGCTTGGTCTAATGATTTTTTCTGGGATGGAAGCGTTATTACCTTGGAAGAACAAATATTACTACCCGTGATGGATAGCACTGAAATGGATGAATCCTGGAGCAATTTCTTAAATGAAATCAAATACGACAATTTATACAGGGAGTTATTTTATGATGCATTTGGTACTCTCGAACCAGATTCTACGCATGCTGCCAAAGCTATTGCGCAATTCTTAAGAACTATGATATCATCTAACTCTAAGTATGATAAAGTTTTAAGATATGAAGCAAATTTTACACCTGATGAAAACGCTGGTTTTTCTTCATTTAACAGTTTAACAGGCGGTGATTGCTTCCATTGCCACGGAGGTATTTTAGGCACTGATTTGTCCTATAAAAACAATGGATTAGATGAATTTCCAATTGACAGTGGAAGAGGTTTAGTAACACTAAATCCCTTGGATAATTTTAAATTTAAAGTCCCCTCCATAAGAAATATTGAATACAGTGCACCATATATGCATGATGGAAGATTCAACACCATTGACCAAGTTATTGATTTCTATAGCACAGGAGTACATGCCAACTCACCCAACATTGATCCATTAATTGAATTTGCGTCTCAAGGTGGAGTTCAGCTAAATCCAACTGAGAGAATGCAATTAAAAGCATTTTTACTTACTCTTTCAGATTCATCCTTCATTAATAACCCTGATTTTTCTAATCCTTTTTAAATAAAATTGTCTACAAAAAAGAACATAACCAATCCTATTGATAAAGATAATATTACGGAATCACCTAATACTTTATCCTATGGTCACCACAGAGGTAGTTTCCCCATAATACCTACCAAAGAAGGGGTGATTAAAAATAAAGCACTGTCAGCAATGGAACACCAAACTGACATTCAATTAAAACAAATCAAGGATCAAATGTCTTTACTTGCCAAGCAAGCTAATCAATTAAAAGAGCGAGTTGAAATTTCTCAAATGATTTATAACGCTGAGATGAGATTTGAACCACTTATATCCCATATTTATCACCTTTATGAATCTAATGAAGGTAACTTTATGTTATTAATGGTTGGCCCTGAAGAATGGGGTAAACGTGGTAGTCCACATAACTACATAAGCACAGTAAAACTATTAGCTGATCATACTTGGGAGATTATTAAATAATTTTTCTCTTACTTTTAGCTATGCAAAAGTTCATAGATCGAGTTCTAACACAAATCCTTGATGAAACAAGCTTAAATGATTTACACAAAATAAAACTTGTTCTACCATCAATAAGATCTATAAATCAAGTTAAAAAATCATTACTTAACAAAGTAGACAGTGCTTGTATTCTTCCAGAAATTACAACCATAAATGAATTTATTATTTCATTATCTAATCGATCATTGATTAGCTCATTAGATGCTCAACTTTGCTTAATAAATCTTTTGAAGGAAATTGACAGTGAAAATTATTTTAATGATAACTTATTTGAAATCAAACAATTAATCCGTGATTTTAACTTTATAGAAGGTTATGTAGATAATTTTGATGTTTTCTTTAAAGAATTATCTGAGTTAGTATCATTAGGAAGTTGGGATTTCAATAATGAAGAGGACATTGCAGAAAAATCATACTACAAAAGATTGTATTTCTTTGAAAAACTTTTTAAAGCTTTTAATGCACATTTAGACAAGCACCAACTTGGTACATATTCTAGTATTTGCAGGGAAATTTCCAACATGAAAGAGCGTTATCTTCAACATGTTGATATGACCTATCTGATAGGGTTAAACGCATTAACCAAAAGTGAAGAAGCTATTTTCAATTATTTATGTGAAAAGCAATCAGCAAAAATCATCGTTGATGTAGATCAATTTTATGTGGGAAATATTGACCACGAAGCTGGGCATTTTTATCGAAAACACAATAACTCTTTTTACAATGCTCCAGATAAGTATTTAAACAGCCAAAACAAAGAAATTAATATTTACCAAGTTGAGACTTTTGAGCAGCAATTAGATCTAGCAAGCCACCTAGTTCAAAAAAACAGTAACGAAATAGCAGTCATAAACATGGATGAAGATTTTAGTCCAATGTTGTATAAAAATTTAGTTTCATCTAGTAATGAAGTTAATTTTTCTTCAGGTATACCCATTTCATTTTTTGAGTCTTTTAAATTATTTCATTTCTTAATTCAAACAATATTAACATCCAATAAATTAGAAAAACTGACTTTTGATTGGCTTGCAGAACTACTTAGTTTTAGTGTTTTTAATGAAAATTCAAATAACAACATCCATGCTGAAACTTTATTTAAAAAGAGAAATGAATTTGAACTAAATTTTAATTCTGTTTATAAAATACTCCCTAATCTCAAAGGAATACTACATGCCTTGGGAAACATAAACAAAGAATCTAATTTATTATTAAAAACTGTAGAATTAGTTCATGAAATAGAAAAGCTTTATGATGGTGATGAAAAAGAATTATCAGTCATTAAAATTATACTGCAAGAGTTGGATAAATTGATGAATTATATTAACAAAAATCAAAGCCAATTAACTACCAAGCAAACTTTAAGTATACTTTCAGATCAAATAAACATTAAAAAAATTGCTACAATTGGAAATGCTGATGATAAGGTTCAACTCATTGGGTTATTAGAAAGTAGAATTATCGATTATGAAAATGTCATTTTCACTTCTTTCAATGAAGATTTTATTCCTGGAAAAAAAGCAATTGAAACAATAATTCCATATGAAATGAAAAAAAAATATGGGATACCAACCAATTTTGAAAAAGATGCTCTTTATGCTTATTATTTTTATAGAACTCTTCATTACCCAAACAAAGTACACATCATACATCTGGTCGGAGAAAACAAGGGCTTAAAGTCAAATGAGCCTAGCAGGTTTATCCACCAAATAAATCATGAATTTAGCGACAACAAACAAATCAATATATCAATTCATTCAGAAAACCAAAAGTTAATCACTATTGATAACACTATAAATAAAGCGGAAAAAGACTTAGAGATAATAAAAAAATGGATGGAATATGGCATTTCTTATTCTGCAATTAACACCTATTTAAAATGTTCATTAGACTTTTACTTTAAGTATATAATAGGTGTTAAGGAAAATCAAAGCCCTTCAAAATTTTTAGAGCCAAGTGAGTGGGGTACGGCAGTACATAATACGCTTGAAAAGTTATTTGATTCCCACAAAAATATAGATGAAACATCACTTAAAAGAATAATAAATGAAGTGGAAGATTGTCAACAGGAAGAATTCAAATTAATGTTCCATGACAAAAGACATCTTACAGGTAAAAACAAAATAAAATACTATCAATTTCAGCAATACATCAAAAATTATCTAAAAAAAGAACTGCATAACATAAAAAGAACCGGAAGTTACAGGGTATTATCAAACGAAGAAACCTTAAATTACACAGATGAATTATTCATTAATAACCAGAAATCTTCATGCCACTTTAATGGGAAAATTGATCGAATTGATGAAACTGCAAATGGTATAAGGTTAATTGATTACAAAACTGGTTTTGTATCACAGGATAACTTATCTATTTCTAATATTTCAAGTGTTCGTTCAAAAGACAAAGCACTACAGCTGTTTTTCTACGGTTTGTTATACAGTAAAAATAATCCTGATTGTGACAAAGTTAGTGCAAGTATTATTACGCTTAACAATACAGTTAACCCAACACAGAACTTGAAGTTTAATAAATCTCTAACTATCTCAAGTACGGATATTTCATCATTTAGAGAAGAATTAATCCTCATTATTCAAGAAATATGTAATACTGAAACACCTATTTTCCACCAACCTGAAAGTAAATATTGTCAGTTTTGCTGATTAAGGAGTGTACTTATAGCCTACTCCCCTAATTGATTTAAAATAAGTTGAGGGAGGGAGATCTTTCTCAAAAATTTTCCTAAATGTTAAGATGAAATTATCAATTGTTCTTGAAGATGGATATACATCAAATCCCCATATTTTTTCTAAAATTTCTTGTCTACTTATTACTTCATTTGGCTTCTCTACAAATAACTTCAGCAATTTTATTTGTTTCTGAGTTAATTCTATTTGATTACCAGTTTTACTTTTCAATTCAAATGAATTAAAGTCAACTACCACATCTCCTATGCTATAAATTGTTTGAGTAATTTCAGGGTCAATATTGCGTTTGATTAAATTTTTAACTCTTAACAATAATTCGTTTAAATTAAAAGGTTTAGTGAGATAATCATCTGCCATTTTCAAGCCCTTTATTTTATCTTCATTGGACGATTTTGCTGTCAAAAACATAATGGGTACTTTTTGGTTTTCAAGCCTAATGGATTGGCAAATATCAAAGCCATTAAATTCTGGAAGCATTACATCTAAAATAATTAAATCAAATCTACTTTCATTGAATTTATGTAAAGCATTTTTACCATTATAAACAGAGATAACATGATATCCTTCTAACTCTAAATTTAGCTTTATTGCAGAATGTAAATGTTCTTCGTCTTCAACAAGTAAAATACGTTTCATTATCAGAAGTAAATTTGTTTCAAGATAAAATTATGATAATAGCGTTAAAACACATATTTTTATCTGATTAAATTAACAAATTCAAGGTCAAAATTTTCATGAAAAAAATTTTAGTACTTATTATTTCTGTTTTCATTGGCTTATCTTCTAATTCCCAAATTTCTGAAGGTGGATCTCCATATTCCTTTACCCACAGAACCCCTATTCAAGTAGATGAAGCTGAAATTAAAGCACCAACTAATGCAGAAATACAGCAAGCAACATTAAACAACAAGTCATCATATTGCGTTGGAGTTTTAAAAGATGTTAATCTTACCGAAAACACGGCTGGTACATGGGTCACAAACTATGATGGTTCAAGGTCATGGTTCTTAAAGATAACTAGTAGAGATGCCATTGGATTAACGCTACATTACAATAACTTATTCATTCCTCATGGTGGTTCACTATTTTTATACAATGAAAATAAAAGTCACGTCATTGGGAAATTTACCTCCTCAAGAAACTTTAACAACCCCATTACGCATACTCAAATTATTGAGGGCGAATCAACAATTATTGAATATCACGAACCAAAAGAAACTAAGGAGAAATTTAGCATCTCAATTAGTCAATTAGGTTATATTTTTAGAGGTTTTGAAGATTATTTATCTCATTTCAAAAGTATTAAAGTTAATAGCCAAATTAAAGCTGACCCATGTCAAGTAGATGTGGCATGCTCACCAGAAAACAATGGATGGTCTGCACAAATTGATGCTGTTGTTCATTTCACTTTTACAAAACAAAACTATGTATATGTTTGCTCTGCATCTGTAATTAATAACACTGCCCAAGATTGTACACCTTATATATTAACAGCTTGGCATTGTGGTGAACATACAGCTAATCAAAATTTATCTGGATATACTTGGTATTGGAATTACCAAAAAACTTCATGTCAGCCTAACAATAATGGAACAAATCCTAGTAAAGGAAATGAAACAATGGTAAATGGCACTGTAAGGTCGACATCAGGTAGTGGAACATTAAACAACCCACCAGGAAACAACCAATTAGCTGGCTCAGATTTCACACTAATTGAATTAGGAAGTAACATACCCACATCTTACAACCCTTATTATGCAGGTTGGGACAGGTCTAATTCAAGTGTTTCAAGTGGAGTTAGCATACATCACCCGGCAGGAAGTGCCAAGAAAATTTCAACATTTACAAGTTCCTTATCAAACACAACCTACAATGGAGGTGCCTACAATGCCCATTGGGCCGTAAATTGGAGCGCTACTACCAATGGTCATGGAGTTACCGAAGGTGGGTCTTCAGGATCTCCTATCTTCAATCAAAATAAAAGAATTGTTGGCCAGCTAAGTGGAGGGTCATCAACTTGCAATTTCCCTAACTATTCTGATTTATATGGAAAAATGTCTGAAAATTGGACAAGTAATGGAACATCGAATGGAGCTCAATTAGCTTCTTGGCTAGACCCAACCAATTCTAATGCAACTTACATGGATGGTACTTATGCTCCTTGCGGAACATCATCATTAAGTTGTTCCATATCCCAAACTGCAAACTCTATTACAACTGGTGGCACTGTAAACTTCAGTGGTAACTCAAGTTCATCTAACAATACTTGGAGTTGGAATTTTGATGTGTCTGGTATTGGCGGGGCGTCTCCTTCTACTTCAAGCTCTCAAAACCCAAATAATATCACTTTTAATAATCCCGGAACATATGATATTCAACTTACAGTTACGAGTGGTGGACAAACTTGTACATCAACTTCAACAGTTAGTGTAACAAACAATGCCACATGTCCTCAGCTCAATAATGTACAAACTGGACAGGCCTTAACGGTCTACCCAAACCCAAACGGATGGGGATACATTTCTGGTTGGAACTCATATGGTGATATTTCAAAAGCAGAACTATTTACATTAAGTAACAATAACTACAATGTAATTAAAACTTTTTCTGTCTATTTAGCTTACATAAATAGTGTTAGTTCTAATGCTACTGTTGATTTCAATATATGGAGTTATAATAATGGTCAACCGGGTAGTATATTAGGAACAGTTTCCTACCCACTATCAACCATTGAAAGCACTTTGAGCTCAACTAATTACTCTGGTTTAATTAATGTTGTTTTTCAAAATCCAATTACTTTAACTGGCAACAAATTTTTTGCAGGAATAAAAATGAATAATTTCTCAACTCAAGACCAATTGGCTATTGTAACCAATAATAATGGAGCAAATACAGCTAATACTGGTTGGGAACAGTACAGTGGGGGGAATTGGTTCTCCTATGATAATTCTTGGACTTCAATCAATAGTCTAGCTCACTATATGATAGTTGAAATGGGGTTTACTCCTACGATTAGCGGAAATCAAACAATTTGCCAAGGCAGTAACGCTACCCTTGTAGCTTCAGGGGCTGGAAGCAATGGGAATTATATCTGGGATAATAATTTAGGATCTGGAAACACCCAAACGGTATCACCAAATAGTACAACGACTTATACTGTAACTGCAACAGATGTAAATGGCTGCTCAGCTTCAGCCAGCACAACGGTTAATGTAACACCATCACCGCAAGTTAGTGCAACTTCAAGCACTAACTTTGAATCACCTAATGTCTTTATTGACTTTTTTGGGACATCACAAAATGCCAATCAGTATTTATGGGATTTTGATGATGGAAATACTGCTACAACTCAAAATACCACACACGCTTACACAACTACTGGATCATATCAAGTTACGTTTACAGGCTACAATGGCAATTGTTTTGACCAAGATCAAATTAGTATTATGATTTTGGACAACAATACATCTATTCATGAATTTGACGATGGTCCTTTTGTAATTACCCCAAACCCAAGCATTGGAAACTTTAGTATACAATTTAAAAATCATGATGCTAAACCCAACTATATTAAGATTTATGACCAGTTAGGAAAAGAAATATTTCATTATAATATAACTCGAGAAACAGATAAAATTAATGTTGATTTAAACTTAAACTCTGGTGTTTATTTTATTGTTTCTGGTAAAAAAGAATTCAAAAAATTAATTGTTACAAAATAACTGATGTTCCCAAAAGACCTTACACCCCAACACCTAAATATTATTTCTCAGGATACTTTATTAACACATCTTGGTATTTCTTTTACAGAAATTGGTGAAGATTATATTATAGCTAAAATGCCAGTTAAAGATGAGACTTCTCAACCTATGGGTATACTTCATGGCGGTGCAAGTGTTTCTCTTGCTGAATCTATCGGAAGTGTTGGATCTTATGTAATCATTGACAAGAAAAAGGAATCAGCGCTTGGAATTGAAATCAATGCAAATCATGTAGGCAGTGCTTATGATGGTTTTGTTTATGGAAAAGGAACCATAGTTCACAAGGGTAAAACAACACACATTTGGAATATAGAAATTAGAAATGAGCAAGAAAAATTAATCACCCTTTGCCGATTAACTGTTATGATTCTTAAAAGACCTTCTCTGTAATGATTAAGCTAAATGGGAGTGATGGATTTATTATCTATCAAAAACCAAATACATCAAAAAGATTTATTGGAGTCGGCAATTGGTGTGAAACAGACAGTGTATATTTTAATAGTCCTAAATTCATTTTCAGCACATTTGATGGTAAAATATTTCATTTAGATGCAAATCTAAATGCACTTAAAGAGGAAGTTAATATTTATCAAATTCCTAAAAAAAAAATTAATCCTACCAAAGACGAGGATTACTTAAAGCAAGCTGAAAATATCATTGGAAAATGTATTAAAGGAGAACTTCAAAAATGCATTTTAAGTCGTGTAAAAAACACTTCATTTAACGTTAGAAATCCTTACCAATTATTTAACGAAATATGCAACACCTACCAACATGGTTTTAAATACTTGCTTAATCATCCTGTGTACGGTCTATGGATTGGGGTTAGTCCAGAAACCTTAATTTGTGGAGAATTAAAATCAGGATTTCATACACATGCATTAGCAGGGAGCATCCCAGTGAATAGTAAGCAAAAGTGGACAAAAAAAGAAAAAGAAGAGCACCAATATGTTGTTGATCATATCAAAAACCTAATTGATAAATATGGTAGCTTAATTTCAGAATCAAGCACAGAAGAAGTTAACGCAGGGAATGTAAAACATTTAAACAAAGATTTTAGATTTAAGATAAATGAAGGGATTCTTCCTTTTATAAGAGCACTACACCCTACTCCAGCCATTGCAGGTACACCAACTAAAAAAGCAATTGATTTTATCAATAAGCACGAGATTCATGATAGAAATTTATACTGTGGATATTTAGGATTAATATCTACTGTAAAAGCTGAAATTTATGTTAATTTAAGATGTGCAGAGGTCAGCCATAGAGAAGTCAATTTGTATGTAGGAGGTGGTATAACAGCTAAAAGCAATGCACAAGATGAATTTAAAGAAACAGAAATTAAAGCTGAAACGCTATTGTCTGTAATGAAAAAAATATAGAAATTCGCTTATATGACATCAGCATCATACAGGGTACAAATATTAACTCAACTTTTAGAAGATCATGGTATAAGTCATATTGTATTTTCACCTGGTTCTAGAAATGCACCCCTTGTTATTGGATTCAATAGCACTGATTATTTTCAGAAAAAAGTTATTGTTGATGAAAGATCAGCAGGATTTTATGCACTTGGAATTGCACAACAAACTCAACATCCAGTTGTTGTTTGTTCTACTTCAGGAAGCGCAACATTAAATTATGCGCCTGCAATAGCAGAGGCTTACTATCAAAAAATTCCCTTAATTGTTTTAACTGCAGATAGGCCACCTGAATGGATAGACCACGGGGAAGGACAATCAATAAGACAACAAAATATTTACGCCAATTATATTGAAAAAAGTTATCAATTGCCGATGCTAGATCACCCAGACGCACTATGGCAAACAGGCGTTATTATTAATGAAGCAATACAAACCGCTAGAATAAAATCAAAACCAGTACATATTAATTTCCCTTTTAGAGAACCTCTTTACAAAACTGTTCCTCAGCCAACCAAAAGCGTTAGAAAGATAGATTATGTTTTACCTAATAAAACATTGGATCAAACCCAATTAGAAGATTTATTAATTAACTGGAAAAAATTCAATAAAAAAATGATTATCTGTGGGTCATTATTTCCCAATAATTCATTGAATGACTTACTAAACTCCCTCGAAAACGCTCAAGATGTTTGTGTATTAACTGAAAGCACTTCAAACATATACGGAGATAATTTTATTTCCTGTATCGACAGAACATTAGAACGAATTTATGGTAAGCCAGAGTTTTTACCAGAATTGGTCATTACTATTGGAAACTCCATTATCTCAAAAAAACTAAAAACTTTATTAAGAGAATACAACCCTTTGCAACATTGGCATATTGAAAACACAAATAGAGCACAAGATGTTTTTTCTTCTCTTACCACATTTATACCAGCCGAACCAATCGAATTTTTCACATCCTTCACCCCACAACTTCATAATGAAATTATAGAAAAAAAATTCAGTTTATTATGGTTGAACGAGTCAAAAAAAGCACTTAAAAATCACATTGAATTTTACAACCAATGTCCTTGGTCTGACTTAAAAGCACATTATACTATACAAGAATATTTAATAGATAATTACATCATTCAAATGGGAAATAGTACAAGTGTGCGCTATATTCAACTTTTTGACACCAAAAGAAATTTACGCTATTTTGGTAATAGAGGAGTTAGCGGCATAGAGGGATCAACTTCAACTGCGATTGGTAGTGCAAGTGTATCTGAGCTAAAAAACATATTGATTACTGGTGATTTAAGTTTTATTTATGACAGAAATGGACTTTGGCTTTCCAATATTCCACAAAACCTAAAATTGTTTGTTATCAATAATCAAGGAGGAGGAATATTTAAAATCATACCTGGACCAAATAAGACGCCTTACTTAAACGAATATTTTGAAACAAAACATGAATTGAGTTTGAAAAATATAGCCGCTACACATCACTTGAATTACAATTGTGTGGAAAATGAAAAGCAGGCAAACAAAATAATCCCCGAAGTACTAAACAGTAATAAAACTGAAATTGTGGAATTTTTTACAGGTGAGGCTGAAAATGAAACTATTCTATATGATTACTTTAAGACCATAAAAAATTAGACCCAAAATGATTAATTGGAAAACCATCAAAGAGTATGAAGACATTACATTTAAAATGGCTAATGGTGTGGCTAGAATAGCATTTAATAGACCAGATGTCCGTAATGCATTTAGACCAAAAACCGTAGACGAGTTATTAGAAGCACTTATTATCTGTCATGAAAGTCAAGACATAGGTGTAGTTTTAATTTCTGGAGAAGGACCATCAACTAAGGATGGTGGTTGGGCTTTTTGCTCGGGAGGCGATCAACGAGTTCGTGCAAAGAGAGGCTACAAAGGACTTGACGGAGTAAACAAGTTTAATATTCTTGATGTTCAACGCCAGATTAGATTTATGAATAAAGTAGTTATTGCCGTTGTCCCAGGCTGGGCAGTTGGTGGTGGTCACAGCTTACATGTTGTATGTGACATGACTTTGGCGAGTAAAGAGCACGCTATTTTCAAACAAACTGATGCAGATGTAGCTAGTTTTGATGGTGGTTTTGGTTCAGCTTATTTAGCACGTCAAGTTGGACAAAAAAGAGCTCGTGAAATTTTCTTTCTAGGTAGAGACTACTCAGCACAAGAAGCCTTCGAAATGGGGATGGTAAATCAGGTAGTTCCTCATGATAAGCTGGAACAAACTGCCTATGATTGGGCACAAGAAATCATGATGAAAAGTCCAACTGCCATAAAGATGATAAAATTTGGGTTTAATTTAATTGACGATGGTTTAGTTGGTCAACAAATTTACGCTGGAGAAGCAACAAGATTAGCTTATGGAACTGATGAAGCTGAAGAAGGTAAAAATGCATTTTTAGAAAAAAGAAAACCCAATTTTAAAAAATACCCCAAGTTTCCATAGCTCTATAAAGCTGAATAGATATCAATCATTAAGTTTTCTATGGCTTTTCTAATTGCTCTGTCAGGTACCAAAAAATTATTGACCATTACAGTAAATGGGTAGCAATTATTATTTTTCTTAAAATAACCTGTATAACACCTAACTCCACCCATAGAACCACTTTTTCCTATAAAATTTCCTTCTAAAACTGTATTACCACCTATGTATTTTAAAGTGCCCGACTCTCCAGCAGAAGGTAAGGAATTTAACATCGGAATTTTGTCATTTAAATCAAACTGATTTAATATTTCAATTAATAAACCACTCATAGCATTGGGAGTGATTAAATTCTTTCTTGATAATCCTGAACCATCACTAAAATAAACTTGATCTTTAAAAAGAGTTGACCAATAGTTCTCCATAAATTTTGCTGCAGAATCTATGGAGGGACTTACCCCATTTTCTTTAGCACTTTCCACTAATAAATGTTCAGCATAATTATTATTACTTTCATAATTCACACATTTAATAAGCTCACTAAGCTTAGGAGAGGTATATGAAAAAATGATGTCCATAGATGCTTTGGACAAATTCATTACTTTATTGTTTTGCACTTCAATATTTAGCTCATATAACAAGTTTAAAATGGCCTCATTTAAAAATGCTTTAGGACTATGCATGGAAACTTTAACCTTGTATGAATCTCTATTGGTTGGTAATTGACCATTGATATAACGGTTCTTTTGAAGTGGAGCTCCAAATGCATAAGACATATCTCTATTTTTAATTCCCGACATAACATTATTCTCCATTAAAAAACTAGAAGATTTTGGATGTGTTTTTAATATTTGGGTTGTTTTAAGGGGTGATTTATCTGTTTTAAAATACAATTCAACCATATTGTCCATAAATGTTGATGAAGCATATCCAGCACCATAATAATTCCCCAAATCACTCCAAAGCCAATGGCTACAAACATGATAATCATCTTTAGTAGGCAGTATAATTAGACTCCCCTCTATATTTTTTAATTGTAGCTTAGAAATTGCTGATTTTAGTTCTTCCAAAAAGCTTTTACTTTCAAAGTATCTACTTTCCAAGCTAGGATCACCATTAGTTAGCACTAATAAATCTCCTTTCAAAACTTTATTTATAGTATCTAATTCACCATTAAAACCAATATGCGTAGTAAAGACATATTCTGTAGAAAGCAATTGCGTAGACATGGCTGTAGTCCACAGCTTTGTAATTGAAGCTGGAGTAAAGAATTTATTTTCTTGATGGTTTATTAATGTGGTATCTCCTTTAGGATTAGACAAAACAACGCCTACATGTGCCGTTTTAATGGATTCATTGGATAGAAAGGATGATAGTGCTTTATCAAACAATTTTTGCTGACTTAAAAGGCCAGAGCAAATAAAAAATGAAAAAATAAAAGGGATGTAGCGTAAAAGCATATACAAATAACAACCAAAATTCATTCCAATCGTTAAATTAGCCAAAAAAGAAAGATCAATGTGTGGAATTACAGGATTTATCTCACTTCATGGCGAACTAAGCCACTCCAAAGATTATTTATCTTCCGCACTATTAAAGTTAAAGAAAAGAGGACCCAATGCACAAGGAATTTTTAGAGATCAAAACTGTGAACTTGGTCATACTCGACTTAGTATTATAGATACTTCAAGTGCTGCTGATCAACCTATGTCTTCTGAAAATGGTCGTTACACCTTAATTTTTAATGGGGAAATTTATAATTTTTTGTCCCTAAAAGAGGAGTTAAAAAAGAAGTATGAAATAAATTTTAAAACTACATCTGACACAGAAGTATTACTTTATGGTCTAATTAATGAAGGGAAATCATTTCTTCAAAAATTAAATGGATTTTTTGCTTTTTGTTTTTATGATAAAGATGCTAACTATTATCTATTGGCCAGAGATCGTTTCGGCATTAAGCCTTTATTATACAGCTTTAATAAAAAACATCTCATTTTTGGCTCAGAACTAAAAGCGATAATGTGTTACCCCGTTGAAAAAGAAATTGATAAAATCGCTCTGCATCAATTTCTACAATTCACTTACATTCCTTCACCAAGAACTATTTTAAGTCAAACTAAGAAACTTGAACCCAGTCATCTGATTGAAATTAAAGATAGTCAAGTGAAATTAAAAAAGTATTATACTTACTACCCAACTAATAAGAGTGATGATGATTATGACACTGCCAAAAGAAAAGTCTTTGATATTTTGCATGAATCAGTTGAGAAAAGACTTGTATCAGATGTTTCTTTAGGTACATTTTTAAGTGGAGGTGTAGACTCAAGCATTATTTCGGCTATTTCAGCAAAATACAAACCTAACCTACAGACATTTTCAATTGGATTTCCTGACGAACCCATATTTGATGAATCAAAATATGCTGCTATAGTTGCTAACCATATTGGCTCTAAACATCATTGTTTTGAAATTACCAATAATCAACTTTACAATCATTTAGAAGACTTCTTGGATTATATGGACGAGCCTATGGCTGATTCTTCTGCATTAAATGTTTTTTTACTATCACAAGAAACTAAAAAACATGTGACCGTTTCACTTTCTGGAGATGGAGCCGATGAATTATTCTCTGGATATAATAAGCATCAGGCACTTTACTTCTCACTACAACAAGATTGGAAAAATAAACTAATAAAAAAGAGAGGTGACTTAGCTAAAATTCTACCATCATCGAGAGCCTCAAAAATTGGTAATATTGGAAGGCAAATTCAAAAACTTCACGAAGGATTAAATATGGACATCACATCTCGATATTTACATTGGGCATCTTTCATGGATGATAAATTGTTGGATAAACTTTCTTATGCGAATTACCATTCAACTGAATTGATAGAAGGTTCTACATCATCAGATCCATTTAATGATTTTCTTTTTCATGATTTTAATTTGGTATTGGAAAATGATATGCTAAGAAAAGTTGATACAATGAGCATGTCCAAAAGCCTAGAAGTTAGAACACCATTTTTAGATCATGAATTGGTAGAATATGTATTTTCATTGCCTTCCAGCTATAAAATTGACCAAAAAAACAGAAAAAAAATTCTAAAAGAAACTTTCTATAATGAACTTCCAAAAGAAGTGTTTTCAAGAAAAAAACATGGTTTTGAAATTCCACTTAATAAGTGGTTTAAAAATGAATTACTATCATTTATCGAAAATGAAATTTTTAGAAATAATAAAGCGCTTAAAATGGGACTTATTAATGAAGTTGGTCTTAAGTTAATAGAAAAAAAATGGAGAGATAGATCAGAAGGAAATACGGTATATCACATATGGTCACTCATTATTTTAGATAACTTTTTAAAAAAATATATCTTTTAATGAAATCAAAAAAAAGAATATTAAGAATTATTAACCGATTTAATTTAGGTGGACCAACTTATAATGCAGCTTATCTAACCAAGTACTTAGCAGATGATTATGAAACCCTTTTGGTTGGTGGAAATCATGAGGAATCTGAGGGTAGTTCTATGCACATTATTGATGAATTAGGCTTAGATCCTATTATCATTCCAGAAATGCAACGAGCTATTAACCCCAAAAAGGATCGAATTGCGCTTAAAAAAATTCAGCAACTCATAGCTGACTTCAAACCTGATATTGTCCACACACATGCCTCAAAGGCAGGTGCTTTAGGACGAAAAGCTGCCCACAAAGCTGGGGTGGCACAAATTTACCACACTTTTCATGGTCACGTTTTTCACTCTTATTTTGGGACATTAAAAACTAATTTGTATAAAAAAATAGAACGGAATTTGGCTAAAAAAAGCACTAAAATTATAGCCATCAGTGAAATTCAAAAAAAAGAACTAAATGAAGTTCATCAAATTTGTCCAGCCAATAAAATAGTTGTAATTCCGCTTGGTTTTGACTTGGCTCGTTTTTACACCAATAAAGAAGAAAAACGAATTAACTTTAGAAAAGAATGGAATATTGATGACGATGAAATTGCTATAGGAATTATTGGAAGAATTGTACCCATAAAAGATCATGCTTTTTTTGTTAACGTCATAGAAAAAGTGTTACAAAAAACTTCTCAAAAAATAAGGGTATTTATTGTAGGAGATGGTGAAGATAAAAGTAAAATACAAGAACTTATTGGTTCAAAAAAAATGACCTACAGTGAAAATAAGGAAAGAGCGACATTTCAATTTACATCATGGCTTAAAGAAATTGACCATCTAAATGCAGGAATGGACATAATTTGTTTGACATCAAAAAATGAAGGCACCCCTGTGAGTTTAATAGAGGCTCAAGCAAGTGGAAAACCAATAGTAAGTACAAATGTAGGTGGTATTGAGAATGTAATTATCCCAAATAAAACTGCACTTCTATCACAAGTTGGAGATTTGAACCAATTTTCGAATAATTTAACTCAACTCATTGAGGATAAAGCATTAAGGTTTTCAATGGAAAAATTAGGTCAAAAGAAGTCATTAGAGTTTTCATATAACAAGCTAATAGAAAATACAAATTCACTATACTCTATGTAACTTTGTAATTCAAAGTTCTTTGTTTTTTAAAAAATTAATTATCTTTGTGATATGATAAATTTAAGAAACATCATATCATTAGCTTTAATTATTGCATTTGTTAGCTCGTGCACCATAAACTCTAACAGAATGTTGCGCACACCAAAAGACTACACATTTGATACCATTACCAACGCCATGAATGACGTGGAATATAAAATTGCCATGAATGATCAATTAATATTTCAATTGTACACCAATAATGGATTTCAATTGATTGACATGTTTAATCAAAATGGGAATAATCAGAATCGTATGATGATGGGTGGTGGAATGAATGGCAATTTTGGAATTAACTATTTAATCAGACAAGATAGTTTGGTAGAATTCCCCATTATTGGCGATGTGAATTTAGTTGGAAAAACAGCAAGAGAAGCTGAAATATACTTAGAGAATATTTTCTCTGAATTTTATGTTGACCCTTATGTCTTTTTGAGAGTTAATAGTAGAAGGATATTCTTATTTAGTGGTTCTACGGGTGGCGAGGCACAAGTTATACCTCTAACATTTAATAACATGACTTTATTTGAAGTTTTAGCTACAGCAGGTGGTATAAGAAAGGACAACAATGCAAGAAAAATTAAAATAATTCGTAAAACTAAAGACGGTATTAAAATTTTTAAAGTAGACCTTTCAAATATAAATGGAATTAAAGATGGTAACATGATTATGCAATCACATGACATTATCTATATACAACCAAATATCAATATCATTCCCGAAATTATGGAAGATATTAATCCTATTTTATCTTTTGCCTCAACAATTTCATTGCTTTGGTTAGCCATTAATCAATTTACGCCATGATTCCTGAAGACTTAAAAAATGCTGAAGAAAATATTCTTCGATATAAAGACAGAATTTCAAATCTAAGTAAGGATTTTGAAATTGGTTTATTTATCTATCTATTAGCCAAAGTAAAGTGGATTATTATAATGACATTAATTGGCTTTGGAATTGGCGCTTTTCTATATTTAAGGTATACACCCAAAATGTATCAAACAAGTGCAACAGTTCAGATAAACATCAAAGATCAACCAGATGAATTCCTTGACATTTATTCTTACCAACAACAAACCAATATAAATAGTGAAGTTGAATTAATGAAATCACAAAAAATATTGAATAGCTGTATAGATAACTTAAATGTAACATTACAATACTATAGTGAGGGGGATATTTTAACTAGAGATTTATACAATAGATCACCTTTTGAATTTAAACAATTCAAACTAAAGAATAGTACTCTAACATCTACTCCTTTATATATCTCATATGACAACAATTATTTCAGTATAACAAACAAAACTAAAACCATTGTTTATGCATCTTATATTCAACAAGACAAATTTTTTAGTAATGATAACTTTTCAGGCAAATTAACTATCTCCGGAAGCATAGAATCGTTTGAAGGATCATTAGCAGACTACAACTACTTTTTTAAAGTTCCAGTAAAAAATCAATTAAGAAATGAAATTGCTCATAATCTAGAAATAAATATTTTAGATTATGCAGCCAATACCATAAGTATCAGTTACAAACACAGTAACCCTATGTATGCTCAAGATGTTTGTAACCAAATAGCTCAATCATACATTGAATATGATTTAACTAAAAAAGCCATAAGCTCTGTAAAAATTGTTGAATTCATCAATGCTCAAAAAGATAGTGTTGATGTCAGATTGAAAGATAGTGAACGAGAAATTCAGCTGTTTAAAAAAGAAAATAATGTTAAATCCTCTGACATACTAAAAGAATCAAATCTCACACAATTAGATGAATTAGAAAATATTATAATTGAAAATCAAGTTGACATAGAACTCCTAGAACAATTTAACAATATGTTCAAAAATTCCATTTCCACTGAAATCAACTCAAATACCATTAAAAGTTTATCATTATCCAAGATATTTTATGATGACAACTTGGTACAAAGTATGATAACCAATTTAGAGGAAAATGTAAAAAGAAGAGATGAACTTTCTAGAGATGTTACTTCAAGCAATGAAAATATGATCATTTTAAACAATGAAATTGAGGAACAAATTATATACATGCGTAAGGCCATTAAAATGATCAAACAACATAAAATTAAAAAGAACAAGGAATTGAGTCAAAAAATACGCTTTATAGAAAGAAAGTTATTGTCTTTACCTGAGAAAGAATTAGAATTAACGAGATTAGAAAGAATACATGAAATCAACAATAAATATTATACTTTACTGCTTGAAAAAGAAACAGAATATGAACTATCTAAAGCTGGTATTACTACATACAATGAAATCTTAAAACCTGCTCCATTAAATGACAATGCCATCTCCCCAAAACCTATTTTAGCCTATAGTTTGGCATTCATTTTAGCATTAGTTCTTATTGCCATTATTGCTTTATTAAATTACCTAACTCATGACAAAATCACCTCATTACATGAAATATCAAAGTATTCTGATGGCAGCATAGGTATTCTTGGAATGATTCCGCTACTCAAAACAAAACCATCTATTTCTCAGCTCATTGTTGATAAAAGTCCTAAATCTATGGTTACTGAATCTTTCAGAGCATTAAGGACAAATCTTCAATTTATCAGTAATGATCAAAGTGCCAAAATAATAGCCATAAGCAGTACTATTTCTGGTGAGGGTAAAACATTTTTAGCCATCAACTTAGCGGGAATTATCGCCTTTACTGGGAAAAAAGTATTGATTATTGATTTAGACATGAGAAAACCAAAAATTCATCGTGGATTTGGCGTGAAAAATGACAAGGGTATGTCTGAAATTTTAGTTGGAAAAAACACTGTAAAGGAATGTACTCACCACAGTAGTTTAAAAAACTTAGATTTCATAACTGCAGGAACATTACCACCAAACCCTTCCGAATTAATTGTAAGTAAAGAATTTGATAATACTTTAGAAGAACTTAAAAAATTATATGATTTAATAGTCATTGATAATCCACCTGTTGGTTTAGTCACTGATGGAATCCCAGTTTTAAGTAGAGCTGATTTCCCTATTTATGTATTTAAAGCTAACTTTTCTAGAAAAAACTTTATTCAAAATGTTGATCGATTAATTAATGAGAATAAATTATCAAAGTTATCAGTTGTATTAAATGGAGTAGAGTCAACCAATCGTGGCTATGGAAGTAAGTATGGCTATGGGTACGGGTATGGTTATGGGTATGGGTACGGTTACGGTTATGGATCTAAAGCATATACTTCTTATTATACTGATGACGGAGTTTTCAATAAAAAAAGTATTTTTGAACGCTTAAAAAGTGCGTTTAAAAAAAATGAAAGTACAGAAGACTAAATTAAAAGATGTTTTCCTAATAAAACCTAAAGTTTTTCATGACAACAGAGGTTATTTCTTTGAAAGTTTTAATGCAAAAGCTTTCCAGCAGTTAACTAAAATCAAAGCTAATTTTAAACAAGATAATCAATCTCTTTCTTCAAAGAATGTATTGAGAGGTCTTCATTTTCAAAAACCACCTTACGCCCAAGCAAAAATAGTCAGTGTAATAAAAGGAGAAGTTCTTGACGTTGTAGTTGACATCAGAAAAAACTCTAACACTTATGGCCAGCATATTATAGAAAATTTATCCGAAGACAATCATCACCAGCTTTATATTCCAGAAGGAATGGCACATGGATTTTTAACTTTATCTGATGAAACTATTTTTTGCTACAAATGTTCTGACTATTACAATAAAGAAGCGGAAGATAGTATTTTATGGAACGATGAATCATTAAATATAAATTGGGGCTCATCTAATCCAATTGTTTCCATAAAAGATCAACAAGCCAAAAATTTTAGTTCTTTTGTAACTCCTTTCACATGAGTAACGGAGAATACATATTTATTATTTATGCTAGCTTTTTTGTAAGCATTATTTTGTTTTGTTTACTCATAAACACCATTCTTTTAAAATTTTCAACAACACTAGGTATCCGAGATAATGAAAAACCAATTATAAGATGGAGTGCTGTCTCTAAACCTTCATTAGGAGGAATTTCGTTTTACATTACTTTTCTAATTGCTACTGGGTGTTACGGCATTTTCTTTGATTCTAGTAATATTTTCAACGATGGTCAAATAATTGGTGTAGTAGGCGCTATTTCTTTGGCATTTTTAATGGGACTAGCTGATGATGCCTATAACACGAAGCCTAGGCTAAAGTTTTTGGTACAATTATTATGTGGAGTCATTTTAATTTTCTCCTCATATTACACCAATGATGAACACTCATTGACTATACAACTTTTTGAAAATGATTACCTGAATTATGGTTTGACCATTCTTTGGGTAATTGCAATGATGAACTCCATCAACATGCTAGATAACATGGATGGGATCACAACTATTACCTGCTTATCCATATTATTTATTGCGCTTATTTTTTTAGGCATCAAAGGATCATTTGATCATTTTGACTTTATGATGTGTCTTGGAATTTCAGGTGCACTAATTGGTTTTTTATTTTATAATTGGCATCCCTCCAAAATGTTTATGGGTGACTCTGGTAGTCAATTTTTAGGTTTAATCATTGCAGTTATTGGAATTAAATACTTTTGGAACCTTGAGGATTTTAACACTGGAGAAAAGATCCCTACAAAACAAATTATTACAGTTTTAATCGTTTTCACTTTACCCATAGTGGATACTACTAGTGTTGTAATTAATCGAATTGGTAGAAAATCCTCCCCTTTTGTTGGAGGTAAAGACCACACCACTCATCACCTATCTTATTTAGGATTTAATGACTCTCAAATAGGCTTTATCTTTGCAGGTATTTCATTTTTATCATGCTTAATAGCAGTTTCTTTGTATCGATTTGTGCACGAATGGACATGGTTAAACACAACCCTTTACTTCTTATATTTTATAGCCATTTTCTTGTCTCTCTACTTAACCACTCAACAACATAAAGACAAGAGAATTTAACATTTAACTTTACCCAAAGTTTAAATTTTTGCCAAAATATATACACATAGAAGGTGCAAGAACGCACAACCTGAAAAATATATCATTAAAAATCCCACATGAACAATTGGTTGTTATTACAGGATTAAGTGGTAGTGGGAAATCATCCTTGGCATTTGACACAATTTTTGCTGAAGGGCAAAGAAGATATTTAGAAACTTATAACGCTTATGCCAGACAATTTGTTGGAAAGTTATCTAAACCTGATGTTGATCACATATCTGGATTAAGCCCAGTTATTGCCATTGAACAAAAAACGGTTTCCAAAAATCCAAGATCAACTGTAGGAACTATTACAGAAATATACGACTTCTTGAGATTACTCTTTGCGAGAGCATCAACCCCAGTATCTCCAAAAACTGGAAAAGAAATGATAAGCTATAGTGAG
>CAJWIX010000020.1 GCA_913042175.1 uncultured Flavobacteriales bacterium | reverse complement strand
ATTCCAATGAAAAATTACGTTAATGGGAAAAGAGGGGTTAGTTTTATTGTTAAAAAAACCACTGACGAAGATTTAGATAAAATTGCTGATGAAGTAAGTGCTTACATTGAGAAGTTTAATGAAAATGAAAGTGAATTTGAAATGCTTTCCCTATTTCAATTTGCTGATCTACTTGACCAACGTATTGATACTCTTACCTATAACTTAGTTATTGGGTTATTTTTAGTGTGTTTTGTTCTTGGGCTATTTTTGAGTTTGAGACTTTCTTTATGGGTTGCATTTGGAATTCCATTTTCTTTTATAGGGATGATTTCTTTCGGAATTATGTATGGAATGACCATAAATATGATTTCTCTTTTTGGGATGATTTTAGTTGTTGGGATTCTTGTTGACGATGGAATTGTAATTGCGGAAAACATTTATGCTCATTTTGAAAGAGGAAAATCTCCCATGAGAGCAGCTTTGGACGGCACAACTGAAGTAATGAGTGCTGTTTTCACATCAGTTCTTACTACAGTTTTTGCATTTTCAACCTTGTTATTTGTTGGAGGAGAAATGGAAATGATGCAAGAAATGGCTTTTAGCGTTATTGCTTGTTTATTATTCTCTTTAATTGAAGCATTTCTAATTCTTCCATCACACTTAGCAAGTGACAAAATTTTAAAATCAAAGAATAAAAGAAAATCAAACATAAGAGGTCTTCTTGAAAAATTGGTCATTAATGTAAGAGAAGCTTATGGCAGACTATTAGAAAAAATCCTCAAAAGACATCGTCTTCATGTTTGGGGACCAATGCTATTTATTTTTATTGTTATTGGTCTTTTTTCTGTTGGATGGATAAGATGGACTTTTTTTCCAAGTATTCCATTTGATAGCATACTTGTAGAATTTTCTTACCAACCAGGAGAAAGAGAAATGCGTACAGAGAAATTTTTATGGTATTGTGATTCCATCGTTGAATCATATAATAAAGAGCTAATTGAAAAGTACAATGACACCATCATAACATACAAGGCAATAAGCGTTGGTAGCACGGAGAATCTTGGTGAAGTTGGAAGTCATGTTGGCTCATTGAGAATTTCGGTAAAGGAAAATGATAATATATCAACTTTACAGATGTCTAATGAATTGAAAGATAAATTCCCCAAAGACTCTACTCGATTCATGCAAAAGTTTTCTGTTGGTGGGCAACAACGTTTTGGTAGAGCAGTTTCACTCTCCCTTCAAAGTGAGAATGGAGATGAACTTCAAGATGCTGCAAATTGGATGAAAGATCAATTAAAAAGTTACCCTGAGGTAAAAGACGTATTGGATAATAGTGGAATTGGAAATAGGGAGTTACACCTTGATTTAAAATCAAAAGCCTATTTACTTGGATTAAATGAGATGACCATTTCCAATCAAATAAGACAAGGGTTTTTTGGTCAAGAAGTACAGCGACTAATTAAAGGAAGAGATGAAATTAAAATTTGGCTGCGATATCCCTCCAATGATAGAAACTCCATCTCTGATATTGAAAACACGAGAATAAAGACAGTAACTGGCCAAGAATTCCCCCTGAATGAATTAGCAGATTACACCATTAAAAGAGGAAAAGTAAAAATTAATCATATCGATGGTAAAAAAGAAGTTCGGGTCTATGCGAGCCTTATAGATGCAGAATTATCAGGACAGGTGAATGGCCAAATTGAACGTGATTTATTACCCAAACTAACGGAGCAATTCCCCAGCGTAGAATACCAAATTAAAGGTCAAGCAGAAAGAGCACAAGATTCAGGCATTAGATTATCAATTGCTTTTTTAATCAGCATAATTCTTATTATGATGACTATCTCTCTCAATTTCAAATCTTTTTATCAAAGCAGATTGATTTTAATGGTTGTTCCAATTGGAATTTTTAGTGCATTACTTGGACATGGAATTGTTGGGAAACCATTTTCAACATTAAGTGTTTGGGGCGTTGTTGCCCTTGTTGGTATTTTAGTTAATGATGCCGTAGTCATGCTAGATCAATTTAACAAGAATATAGCTATTGGAATGTCTATTAAAGATGCGGTTTTAAAGGCTGGTAAATCGCGTTTTAGAGCCATTATTCTCACAACTATAACAACTGTGGCTGGTCTATACCCTTTAATCTTAGAAAAAAGTTTTCAAGCTCAATTTCTAATACCAATGGCCATTTCAGTAGCCTATGGCGTTTTATTTGGAACAATCATTTTACTTATTTATTTCCCACCTTTAATTGTCTATTTCAATGATATGAAAAGGGCAAGAAAATGGATATGGATTGGTGGCAAAACTCCTCCTAGTTGGGAGCAAGTAGAGCCAGTTATTGAAAACCAAAAAAGAGTAGATTCATTCCATGAGTAAGTATTACCACATATTCTTTTTTTTGGTTGTAACATTAAATTCGTTAGGTCAAGATTCATTGAGCTTACAACAAGCAATTCAAATTGGACTTCAAAAGAATTTTGACATTCAGTTAACACAAAAAAATGTTGCTATAAATCAGTTAATGAATAATTGGGGTGAGGCAGGAAGATTGCCTCAAGTTAATTTAAACATTGGTCAAAATAACACCATCTCTGATCAACGAAATAATCCAATAGCATTTGCCCCATACTTATTTCAATCTAATGATATCAGCGGAAATGTAGCTTTAAATTGGACCATATTTAATGGGTTTGGAATTCGCGCCAACAAAACCAAATTAGAACAGTTACAAATTCAAAGTGAAAACACAGCAACTCTTGCTATTGAGAACACTATTCATGGAATTATCTTAGCATACTATCAAGCAAAGATGCAAAGAGAACAATTGAGTTTAATATTTAACTTAATACAGCTCACCAAAGAAAAATATGACCAACAAGTTTTAAAGAGCAATTTAGGTGTTGGTGTTAAATTTGAATTATTACAATATGAAAACAATTTGTTCTCCGATAGCTCCAGTTTTTATTTACAAGAATTGGCCTATTTAAACTCCATCAGAAATCTTAACTTAATAATGGGAGAAGAAATTGAAAAAGAGTGGATTCTAAGCTCTGAAATTAAACCTGAACTTAACAACAAAGACTTAAATACGCTTAAAAAAGAAATGTTGGCCAACAACACCAACATTAAGAACCAATATATTAATATGTCATTGAACCAACAAGACATAGAATTAGCTAAATCAAGCTTTTACCCATCTGTTAATCTTAATGCAGGTACAAATACAAGTGTTGGCCAATTGAGCACAAACGATCAAAATGCACCATTTCCAGGTGCATCTTCTAGAAATTTAAACTATTACGCCAACTTTACTTTAAATTTTAGGTTATATGATGGGGGAAAAGTGAGAAGAGGAATAAAAGCATTAGAATTGCAAAATGAGGTAAACCAAATTCAATTACAACAAATTCAAAAACAACTTGAGCTCGAAATCACCAACGCCTATGAGTTATTTCAAACAAGAAAAAAAATATTTGATTTAAATAAAAAAGCATTTCTTGCTGCTCAGGAAAATCTTGAAATAGCAAGATTCAAAGAAAAAAGCGGCTTAATTAATTCCTTTAACTTTAGGGATATTGAGATGAATTATTTAAGCACAGGAGTCAATTTATATCAATCTAGCTTTGATTTACTTGAATCAAATGCTACCCTACTCAAACTTACCGGTAAAATTATTCAGGAATAAAAACTGAATAAAAGTATGCATGCATACTTTTTTTTGTATTTTAGCTAACTTTAATTTTAGCGTATGCGCCCAGAAGATACAGCAGATTTTCACATTAGATGGTCATGGTATAACATCGCAAGGATGTACAATTTAAAAGCAGCAAATTTTGGCGGAACAATGGCCATTGGTTATGCTCTATTAAACATTGATAAAGAAGGCACACCTTCAACAAAATTAGGTCCCAAAATGGGAATGGAACCAAGAAGCCTAACAAGAATGATTAAATCATTGGAAAAAAAGGGCTGGATTGAAAAAAAGCATGATAAATCTGATAAAAGATTAGTGAAATTACATCTAACTGAGGAAGGCAAAAGATTAAGACAAAAAACTAAGGAAGTTGTAATTCACTTCAACAACAGATTGTATGAAGAAATCGGAGAAAAAGAATTAAAGACCTGTTTTAATGTATTACAACAGATAAACAACCTCATAGACAGAAACAATATATTCAAATAAATTATGGTTAAAAACATTAAAAAGGTAGCTGTTTTAGGATCTGGAATTATGGGATCTGGAATTGCGTGTCACCTTGCTAACGTAGGTATTGAAGTACTTCTTTTGGACATTATTCCTGAAAATTTTAAAACCTCTCAAAATAAAAATGAGCGTAATAGTATTGTAAACAAAGCACTTACAACTGCAGTTAAATCAAAACCTTCCCCATTATATGCAAAAAACAAATTAAGCAATATTACCACTGGAAATTTTGATGATGATTTTGAAAAAATTGAAGATTGTGATTGGATAATTGAAGTTGTTGTAGAACGCTTGGATATAAAAAACATCATTTTTGAAAAGGTTGACCAATTTAGAAAACAAGGGGCAATAGTTTCAAGTAATACATCTGGAATCCCAATCAATTCCATGTTAGAAAAAAGATCAGATGATTTCAAAACACATTTCCTTGGTACTCATTTTTTTAATCCTCCCCGTTACTTAAGACTGCTTGAAATTATCCCTACAAACTACACAGATAAAAACGTAGTTGATTTCATGCATGATTTTGGAAGTAAAATTCTTGGAAAGACTACTGTTTTATGTAAGGATACTCCAGCGTTTATTGCAAACCGAGTTGGGGTATTTGCTATACAAGAGCTTTTTCACATTGTTCATGATATGGATTTATCTGTGGTTGATGTTGATTTATTAACAGGACCAATTATGGGTAGGCCCAAATCTGCAACATTTAGAACATGTGATGTGGTAGGTTTAGATACATTAATTCATGTAGCCAATGGACTTAAACAAAACTGTCCAAACGATGAAAGATCAGAGGCTTTTAACCTTCCAGATTTTATTTCAAAAATGAAAGATAACAATTGGCTAGGCAGTAAAACTGGACAAGGTTTTTATAAAAAAACAGTAAATAAAGAAGGGAAAAAAGAAATATTATCATTGGATTTTAAGAGCCTTGAATATGTAAAATCTACCAAGACAAAATTTGACACCATATCAAAAGCAAGATCGGTTGATGACATAAAGAAAAGAATGCAAATTTTATTCAATGGCAAAGATAAAGCTGGCGAATTCTACAGAAGAGTATTTGCTGGCCTTTTAAGTTATGCTAGTCATCGAATTCCAGAAATTTCTGATGAAATTTTTAGGTTAGATGATGCCATGAAAGCAGGCTTTGGATGGGAACTTGGCCCATTTGAAATTTGGGATGCAATTGGAATCGAGAGTGGAATTAACGCAGTCAAGGAAGCGAATTTAAAGTTACCAGAATGGGTTACTAATTTTAGCAATAACAATAATTCCTTCTATGTAACGCAAGGTGGAAAATCAAGCTTTTACAATATTCAAACAAATGATTACAGCGAAATTCCAGGAACTGATCAATACATATCATTATCAACTTTAGACGACTCCAAAACAATTTGGAAAAATGACGAAGCTTCTATCCAAGATATTGGTGACGGAATAATTAATATTGAGTTCCACTCAAAAATGAACACTATTGGAGGGGGAATTCTCAATGCCATTAACACTGCTATAGATATGGCTGAAAATGGAGATTTTAAAGGAATTGTTATATCTAACGAAGGAGCTAATTTCTCGGCTGGAGCCAATGTAGGAATGATTTTTATGATGGCTGCTGAGCAAGATTACGATGAATTAAATCTAGCAGTTAAAGCTTTTCAACAAACTACCATGAGAATTCGTTATTCTTCAATACCTATTGTTGCTGCTCCTCACGGAATGACTCTAGGAGGAGGATGTGAAATATGCATGCACGCAGATAAAGTAGTGGCACATGCAGAAACTTATATGGGATTGGTTGAATTTGGAGTAGGACTTATACCAGGTGGTGGTGGAACAAAAGAAATGGCCCTTAGATTTTCAGATGAACTTAAAGAGGGTGATATGAGAATAAATCGTTTTAGAGAAAAATTCTTGACTATAGGACAAGCAAAAGTTTCTTCATCTGCGCACGAAGCTATGGAGTTAGGATTACTTAGACAGGGTGTTGATGAAATAATTGTGTCAAGAACCCATCAACTTTCCTACGCCAAAATGACTTGTCTTAAATTACATGAGAAAGGTTACACACAACAAAATCAACGAAAAGACATTCATGTTTTAGGGCAAGAAGGATTAGGAATTGTATATGTTGGAGCTGACTCGATGAGATCTGCTAACTACATGTCCTCCCACGATCAAGTTATTTCTGAAAAATTAGGCTATGTACTCTGTGGTGGTGATTTATCACAAATAACCCCTGTTTCAGAACAATATTTACTTGACTTAGAGCGAAAAGCTTTCGTTGAATTATGCACTGAAAGAAAAACTTTAGAACGAATACAAAGTTTATTACAAACTGGAAAAATTTTAAGAAACTAATTAATATGATGAAGTCCGTTTACATAGTTGGTGGATACCGTACTGCTGTTGGAAAATCAGGCAGAGGTATGTTTAGATTTACAAGACCAGATGAATTAGGAAAACAAGTCATACAGCACTTAATGAAAGATTTTGAAAATCTTGATAAAGACAGAATTGATGATGTTATTGTAGGAAATGCAACTCCTGAGGCAGAACAAGGTTTAAACATGGCAAGAATGATTTCATTAATGGGCCTAAACACTGAAAAAGTGCCTGGCATGACCATTAATAGATATTGTTCATCAGGTCTACAGAGTATTGCCCTTGGGCATTACCAAATTCAAGCTGGGGCAAGCAATTGCATTATAGCTGGTGGAGTGGAATGCATGTCCCCCATTCCGTTTGGTGGATGGAGAATAGTTCCCCATCATCATGTTAGCAAAGAAAACCCTGATTGGTATTGGGGCATGGGTTTAACAGCTGAAGCTGTTGCAGAAGAATTTAATGTGTCTCGTGAAATGCAAGATGAATTTGCCTTTCATTCACACAGAAAAGCAAATTTAGCTATCGAAAACGATGTTTTTAAAGATGAAATTGTTCCAATTAGCACAAAACATATTCATTTAGATGAAAATGAAAATCGTGTTGAAAAAGAAATAATTGCAAAGACAGATGAAGGTCCAAGAAAAGATACAAATATAGAAGCTCTTTCTAGATTACGTCCTGTTTTTAAGCAAGGAGGAACAGTAACTGCTGGCAATTCTTCCCAAACATCTGATGGAGCTGCTTTTGTTATGATGATGTCTGAAGATATGGTCAAAGAACTCAATCTAACCCCTATGGCAAGATTAGTCAGCTATAAAGTTATCGGACTTTCACCAAGAATAATGGGGGTTGGTCCATTGTATGCCATTCCAGAAGCGTTAAAAATGGCTGGAATGAAATTGAAAGATTTGGAACAAATTGAACTTAACGAAGCTTTTGCTTCACAATCTGTAGCTATTGTTAATGAACTTGGAATTGATCCAGATATTGTCAATGTAAATGGTGGCGCTATTGCATTAGGTCATCCACTAGGATGCACTGGTGCTAAATTAACTGTACAACTTTTAAATGAAATGAAACGAAGAGAGCAGAAATATGGAGCAGTCACTATGTGTGTAGGTACTGGTCAAGGAGCATGTGGAATATTTGAATTACTATAAAAAAATTAATTATGAGTGAAATAAAAACTGAAAAGCAAGAAGCACTAAGAGGTGGTGAATTCTTAGTAAAAGAAACAAATCCCAATGACATCTTTACCCCTGAAGAGTGGAATGAAGAACAAAGAATGATTGAACAAATGTGTTATGATTTTATCAAAGCAGAATTAACACCAATACTTGATAAAATTGATAGTATGTCAGATCCCAATTTAATGCCATCACTAATGGAAAAAGCAGGGGAACTTGGACTATTAGGACTCTCCATTCCAGAAGAATTTGGAGGCTTAGGAGTTGATTTTAAAACCTCTATGCTGGCTACAGAGGCTTTAGGGGCTGGACATTCATTTTCTGTTGCCTATGGTGCTCATACTGGAATTGGAACTTTACCTCTACTCTATTATGGAAATGAAGCTCAAAAACAAAAGTATATTCCAAAATTAGCTTCTGGAGAATGGAAAGCAGCTTATTGCCTAACCGAACCTAGTTCTGGTTCTGATGCAAATTCTGGTAAAAGCAAAGCCAAACTTACAGATGATGGAAAACATTACATTATCAATGGTCAAAAAATGTGGATTACTAATGGTGGATTTGCCAACCTTTTCACTGTTTTTGCCAAGATTGATGACGATAAAAACTTAACTGCATTTTTAGTCGAAGCAGACACGTCTGGTATTACACTAAACGCAGAAGAAAAGAAAATGGGTATTAAGGGATCTTCTACAAGACAAGTGTTTTTCAATGATGTGAAAATACCTGTAGAGAATCTACTATATGAAAGAGAAAAAGGATTTAAAATTGCTGTTAATATCCTCAATATTGGAAGAATAAAATTATGTGGAGGTGTAATGGGTGGAGCTAAAGCTGCCATTACTGAATCTGTTAAATATGCCAATGAGAGAGAACAATTCAATACACCTATATCATCATTTGGAGCAATACAATCTAAATTGGCAGAACAATGTATTAGAACATTTGCTTGTGAAAGTGCAACATACAGAGCAACTCAAAACATTGAAGACAATATTCAATCACTTATTCAAAGTGGCATGGATAAAGGTGAGGCAACACTTAAAGGAATAGAAGAATTTGCACCAGAATGTGCAATATTAAAAGTAATAGGAAGTGAAGTGTTAGATTATGTGGTAGATGAAGGTGTTCAAATACATGGTGGAATGGGATATTCTGCAGAAAAAAACATAGAACGATCTTACAGAGATGCTAGAATAAATCGAATTTTTGAAGGAACCAATGAAATCAATAGAATGCTAACAGTAAGTATGATTCTAAGAAAAGCTCAAAAGGGAGAAATTGATTTAATGGGTCCAGCCAAAAATATTGCAAAAGAATTAATGTCGATACCCGACTTTGGCAACTCTAATGGAACGCCATTTGCTCAAGAAATTAAAATAGTTAAAAACTTCAAAAAAGCATTATTAATGGTTGCAGGTGCAGCCGCTCAAAAGTTCAAAGATAAATTAGCTCACCAACAAGAAATATTAATGAATATTGCTGATATGATTAATATCATTTACTTGTGTGAATCTACTTTACTTCGTGTTTTGAAGACTACTAATAATAGCTCATCAAGTAATTTTGACTCTCAAAAACTTATGCTTAAGGTACTTGTTTATGATTCTTGTCATGAAATGAATAAATTTGGTAAAAATGCAGTTTACGCCTTCAGTGAGGGAGATGAAGCTAGCATGATGATTTTAGGACTTAAGCGTTTTACAAAACATTCAGGAATTAACACCATTGAACTTAGAAGAAAGATAGCAAAACAAATTATTGATGCTAATGAATATTGCTTCTAATAGTTTATTATTATATTTTAAATATTAACAATAAAACAAATTATTATTCTGTGTTTTAAATTTAATACGGAATAATAAACTTCTTTTTTTATTATGCTTGCATATTAATTTTGTTTTTATATATTTGTTCGGACTGAACATTATATAAAATGAAAAATTGGCATTATAAAATCTTTTTTAGTACTGTTTTTAGCTTTTTATTTATAGTACTACATGCACAGCAAGCAGTTAATTATGTTGTTGAAATAGTAGAGTTAGACATGAGTGGCAGTGGCTCATGTAATGATGGACAAGGGAATGAAGAAGAACCCACATGGTTGATTTGGACAAACGACAACGTTAACTCTTCATGGGATGGAGGATATTGCCATACAGACGATGCCGACTTTACCAGCTCGTCTACACCCGCACATGTTCCTCAGACCAATAAAGTTGTATCATCCAGATTTAACACCACAGCCAATCAAATCAATGTCAAATTCGAAGGCTGGGAAGATGATTGTGGATCAAGATGTAGTTACGAAAGTAGTTGTGGGTTTTTTCAAGGAGATGACAATTATCAATTTGTAAATCCTATTGGAGCCATATCTTTCAGAAATCAACCACCATGTACTTGGACACAATACAACTTTGGTGCTGGTTGTTTTTCATTCAAACTTAAAATAAAATGGGAATACAGCGACTTCAGTGCTGGGACAGATACATCAACATGTTTTAACAACCTAAACTTAAATGCAGTTGGTAATGGAGAATGGTCTATACTTTCAGGTGGTGCTGCAAGTTTTAGCAATAGCACTGATCCAAGTTCAAATTTTATTGGAACTCTTGGTAATTCGTACGAATTACTTTGGCAAAGCCCTTCTAATTCTTCATGTATAACCAACAATAATTCAGATACAGTTTTAGTTACACTAAACAACATTATATCACAAGACATAGTAAACACTTGTGGTAGTTACACTTGGATAAATGGCATAACATATACTTCTAGCAACAATACTGCTACTCAAGTCTTAACATCTATTAATGGATGTGACAGTACCGTTTATTTAAACTTAACAATAAATAATAATCCAAACCCAAATTTATCATCCAGCCCAGCTTCTTCTATTTGCGCTAATGAAGGAATAACCTTTTCTGCGAATAATGGTGTAAACTATGATTGGCAAATTGGTGCTAATGGAACTATTTTTCAATCAGGTGGAACTGCTACATACTATACAGACACGCTTTCTAACACTGACACTGTATATGTGACAGTTACTGGATCAAACGGGTGTTCAACTACTTCCTATTTATATGTTAATGTCAACACACTACCAATATGTAATATTACTCCTGGCGACACCTCAATTTGCGAGGGTTCTAGTGTACTACTTAATGGAACTAACACCTCAGTAGGAGTTACATATTTATGGAATGATCCTAACGCCACCACAACATCTACACTTAATGTGAGTGACACCGGCTACTATGAACTTACTATTACAGATAACAATGGATGTAGGGCTTACGATGGAGTTCAGATATCTTATTATCCTAACACATCAATAAGCCTTGGACCAGATTTTTCAATTTGTGAAGGTGGAGATACTACATTATCAATTGGACCTGGATTTCTATCATACAACTGGTCTAATGGAAGCAATGCAGATACTGCTTTACTTGGACCTGGAACTCATTTTGTTGAAATACAAGACCTAAATACTTGTTCTGCCTATGACACTATTTTCATAGACTCATTTTCAAATAATTTTATCGATCTTGGAAATGACTCTTTGATTTGCGAAGACAATGTTTTTAACCTTTCAGCCGGATTGGGCCACAGCCTATACAGATGGAACACTGGCGCTCAAACTCCAGTTATTTTAGTGAATACTATCGACACTTTTTGGGTAGAGGTAGTAAATACCAATGGATGTATTGATTATGATACCATCATTTTTGACACATTAGTTAACACATTCCAATTAACATCTGACACTACAATTTATCTTGGAGGCTCTGTTGATTTATCTGCATACGGTGGGACAAGTTACCTTTGGGACAATGGCGACACTAATGCAACTACAAATTACGCCCCAATTGAAAACACAACTGCTTGGGTAGTGATTGATTATGGCAATGCGTGTTATGACAGCGCATACGTCAATATTTTAATTTACGATGGAGTAAATGTCTTTATTCCTAATTTATTTACTCCTAATGGAGATGGAAATAACGACATCTTTAAAGCCTATGGATATGGTTTTGAAGATAATATTGAATTCAAAATTTACAATAGATGGAATAGAGTTGTATATGAAGCATTCACTTTTGATGCATTAAAAAACATTGGATGGGATGGTAAATTCAATGGAGAAGATCAACCAGATGGTGTTTACATATGGACTTTAAATGCAACCGATTTAAATGGACAAACCAATCCTAAGTCAGAACTTATGAAAGGTACTTTATTATTAAACAGATAATCATGAAGAGAATCATTTTAATTTTTGTTGGAATAGTTTCTGTGGCATATGGCCAAGATGCTTTTTTCTCCAACTTTTACAGATCATACGCTTTAAGCAATCCGTCTGCAATTATCATGCAAGACGATATTAACATAACTGCTTTACATAGAAGTCAGTGGTCAGGTATTGTAAGTCCGTTTACGAGTTCTCAATTAGAAGGATATTATGGAATTAGAAAAGCCAATTCTAATGAAAAGATTGGTTCAATTGGATTTTCGGCTATCAATGAAAGATTAGGCAATCATGGATACACCAGAAACAGTTACTCTATTACAGGAGCTTATAACTTAAAAATTGCCAATGATCAGCATTTGGCTGCTGGAATTAAATTAGGGTATTTCAACTCAGGCACTGACTTAAATGCGCTATCTACAGGAAATCAATTTCAAAATGGATATTACCAAGCAACTAACCCGCTTGGCGAAAACATGAGCAATCCTGTTTTCAGTGGATTAGAAATATCTCCATCTTTTACTTGGTACCAACATGACGAGGAACATCACTACAAACACTATGCAGGAATCACATTGTTTAATTTGAACCAACCTAAGTTATCAAACTTTAACAATGAATACAAAATGCCTTTGCGTTTAGCTATTAATGCTGGTAGCAGAGTATACATTAAAAACCTTACCCTTTTACCAAGAGGAATGTTCCAATTACAAGGAAATCAATCACAAATTATAGGTGGAACAGATGTGGTATATAGTTTAGGCAATAATCAATTTGGACTAGGAGGATATTATAGATTGGGAGACGCTGCTATTGCTAGCTTCAAGTATTTTTCAGACTTTATTGACGTTGGTATTTCATATGATTTTAACACTTCAAACATCAACAACACCTCTTCTTCAAATGGTAATTCATTCGAAATTTTTGTGGATTATAAAATAAAACAAGAAATTAAGTATAAGCAATTTGAAGTTCTGATTGAACTTTTTGACGAGGACACTAAAGAACCTTTGGCTGGAAATGGAAACTATAGAAATTTGACTACAAAAGCTAAAGGAAAGCTATTTGAAAATAAAGCTAAGCACTACGCTACTTTTAATGAAAAAGAAAAAATACAATTGATTTTTTCCCATCCTGAATACGAAACTAAAAAACTAGTTGTAACAGGTGAAGAAGGCGATGAAGTAAATCAGAAGATTTACATGAGTAAACTGATAAAATTATTTGATTTTGAATTAGAAATTTTTGATAAAGAAACAAGCAATCCATTGGCCGTAGATATCACCCTTATTAACCAAAACAGCGGAGATAAAAAACTACTGGGCAATGACAGTAAATTTACCACACAATTTGAACTAGGTGAAAAATATACGCTTTCATTAGATGCTGACGGATATGACAATAAAATTGTAGAAATCAGGTACAATAAAATTGGAACGTTAAGTAAAACCGTTTTTGTTACTCCTACAAAACCGACTATAGAAACAAGCAACTTGATTTTAGCCATCAAAGATGAAATTACTTTAGAGTCTATCCCTTCCACCATTATGGCTATCAACATAAGTGACCCTGTTAACCATTCAAGTTCTCTAATAGCATTGAATGATAACCCTCCACCTACATTTCCATTGGAAGTAGGTCAGTCCTATGAAATATTAGTAACAAAAGAAGGATACTTTAATAAAACTATTAAAATTGATAATCAAAGTAAAAATGACATTCTTCAAGAAATTCTAATGACCCCAGTTGAAATTGGTAAAAGCATAATTATTGATGATTTACATTTCAAAACTGGTTTAACCGAGCTTGATGATGATTCCTATCGACTATTAGACCAATTAGTTGACTTCATGTCACACAATTCAACATTAAAAGTAGAAATAGCAGGACATACCGATAGTGATGGATCAGAAGAATTTAACCAAAGTCTTTCTGAAGGAAGAGCTCAATCTGCTGTAAACTATATAATTGAAAAAGGAATAGATGAAAGTAGATTGGTAGCTAAAGGTTATGGAGAATCTGAACCAATGGTTGAAAATGACACAGAGGAAAATAAAGCTAAAAACAGAAGAGTTGAATTAAAAGTAATTGGAAAATAATCTTTTGAAACTACCTAAACAAGAGATTAAGGAACACCAACTTTACATAACTAATTTATTTGTCTGGATAAAGCTCTTAGTGCAAAACGGAATCGTTTTAAAACACTTTTCAAAATATTTAAAGATTTCGTTTTTCACCGTTTTCTCTACCCCATTTCAACTTTTACAATACATCTACTTATTACCTAAAAGACTCACTAAAAAAGAGTTACCGCATGATCCTATTTTTATCATTGGACACTGGCGAAGCGGAACTACTCACCTTCATTATTTAATGAATCTTGATGATCAATTCATATGCTTAGAAAATTTCCAAGCGTTTTTTTTCAGAATTGCTTTTGTTAGTAGGCGAATTTTAAGACCAGTACTTCAACAATTTATGCCTGATAAAAGACCTCAAGACAATATTACCATAAATGCTTTTTCTCCTTGCGAAGAAGAGCATCCACTTACTAATTTAACTGCATTAAGTGGGATGCAAAGCTTCTTTTTTGGAAAGAATTTAAAATACTTCAATAAAGGAAATTTACACCAAGGGCTAACAAAAAGAGAAAGTAAAAAATGGATTAACACATATCATAATATGCTTCTGCAAATTCAATGGTTTAATAAATCAAATAAGCAATTACTGTTAAAAAACCCTCATAATACAGCTAGAGTAAAACTATTGCTTAAAAAATATCCAAAAGCAAAGTTTATTTATTTACACCGAAATCCACTTGATGTTTATAGCTCCATGCATCACCTCTATAAGAAAACCATTTCAACACAACATTTACAAGAAATAGACTATAGTGATGTAAAGCATAACATCATATACTTTTACCAATCAACCATTGAAGCTTATTTAAAAAATAGATCTTTAATTCCACCCAACCAACTTATTGAAATTTCTTACAAGGAACTTGACGAAGCACCTGTAAATACAATAAATAAAATATATAAATCATTGAAAATAAAAGGATTTAAAAGAGTCGAAACAAAGCTAACGTCCTATTGCAACAACCTTAAAGATTACAAGAAAAATAATTTTCCCTCATTGTCAAGTAAAGATGAACTTATCCTTAGAAAGAAATGGAAAATAGGGTTTGACACTTGGAAATATTAAATCAGAATACAAAAGAACCTCCAAAAATTATATTAATCCCCTGAAATGAGGCATACATATAAGAAGCATCAAATGTATACCCATTTGGATTATCTATTTCATCATCCACATATTGGTCAAATGGATCATGGGCTCTAAGAATAGAATAATTTGGTGGCGTAAAATTAAATAGGTTTCTTACTCCTAAATACAAGCTCCTTCTATTGGAAAAGTTTTTAGTTAACTTAACGTTATGTATCGAATAAGGTGAAGAATATGCCGGTCTGAAATCATTCTCTAATAAAGGAAGTCTTATAGGCCCATACCTACTTGCCGTATAATCTAATTGAAGACCCCACTTAATAAGTTCATATGCAATATTGTATTTAAAACTATTTTGCTCACTAAGCAGTTGTTGAGTTTTAATAACATTATTATTCTCATCATAATTAAATACACCTACATCTAAAAGAGTACCATTAGCATTTAATTTAAGCGGTATTTCTTTGCATTGTAAACCCACTTGAAGACTTAACCCTTTTGACACTGAATAACCGTCAAGGTTACTGTAAATAATTTGATTGTCATTTGCCTCAAAATCTGGTATAATTTTATTAGAGAAATGAGTGTAAAACAATGACCCCTCAGCATGAAAATCAAAAAATGTAGTTTTTTGGTCTGTTGAAATATTGATATTCGCATTTTTTGAACGCTCAGGAAGTAAAGACTCATTAAAGACAACCTCTCTTGCACCAGTTAATGCGGCATGATCTTCTGTAAATACATTAACTACTCTAAACCCATTACCTAATCCAAATCTAAGCGTTGTTTTATCAGAGAAACTATACTGATAATTAAATCTAGGAGAATTGATGACACCATGTTTGGAATGTAAATCTGTTCGCCAGCCCAAAAGCACTTTGTTTTTGTCATTAAAACTCAATTGGTCTTGTACAAAAAATCCAGGTAGCCACCATTCGTTAGCAATAACAGTAGCAGGTGTATTGTCATCATATAAATTATAGCGTAACGCTAATCCAGTAAGTAGTTTGTTTTTTTGTCCCAAATCCTTGTGCCATGTTAACTGGCTAAAGCTGATGACCTGCTTTGCATTATAGGATGTAATTCCATACCAAGATTGTTGATTGTGCCAACTGTAAGAATTTTTCCAAATTAGTTGCTTAGCGAAGGGAACATGATAAGAGGTGTAGGCTTCAAATCGATTGGTCAATATTGATTCTCCATAAATCTCATTACTTCCTCTGTAAGTTTCATCCCAATTCATTTGACCACCCCACCTATCTTCATGCATATATCTTAACGAAATATTAAATGGTTTTTTTTTTGTTGACTTTGGATAAATGTAAAACTTATTGAAAACCGAATATCTATTTTTCAATGCAAGGTCTGTGAAGTTATCACCGTTATTATCTTTTGGATTGGCGTATTTTAAAACATCAAACGTTGTAAATGACTTTACTCTTTTTTTATTTAACATTTTAAATAGCGCTGAACCTTGAAATTCACCCCATGATGAAATATTAAAATCAATACTCAAATTTGGAAGGCAGGAAACATCTTTAGTTATTACATTTATTAGTCCAGCCATAGCCTCTGAACCATATAATGTTGAAGCAGGCCCTTTCACAACTTCTAATTGATGTATTAAACTTGTAGGTACGCCTTGTAATCCATAAACAGTAGATAAGCCACCCATTAGTGGCATTCCATCAATAACTACCATGGCATATGAACCCTCCATACCATTAATGTGTATATCTCCAGTATTGCATACAGCACAATTTAATTGTGGTCTAACTCCTGCAATTTGGTCGGTAGATTCAACAAGGCTTGGGGATGGGATTTTCTTTAAATAGGATGAATTATATACATCAACAAGAATTGGACTATCTTTTCTTTTAATCAACTGAAGTGTACCACTAATCACAAGTTCATCAAGAAATTTATTGTTTTCTTCCATCATTATCACTAATTCTGAAGAAGTACTCAATTTTACCAATTTCTCATTATAACCAATTGCAGAAATCAATATTTCGGAACTATTCTTTGATGAAGTTAATTTAAAAAACCCATCAATATCGCATCTAAAAATTTCATCAAGTTCAGTTTCTATATGAGCATAAGGTATGCCATCACCATTTTCATCTACAACTTGACCATTGTAAAAAAAGTTATGTTGCCCATTAACCACAGCTATTTGTAGAATGCAAAAACAGAGGATATAGATCTTTTTAAACATCGAATATTTTACAAAACTAATAAAATTTTTAGCCTTGTCTAAAAATTAATTACTTTTACACTAAATGAACACAAAATCAGAAGAAGATTATCTAAAGTGCTTATATCATTTGCAAGAAGGAAAATCAGCAGTATCCACAAATGAAATAGCCAAATACTTGTCCATGAAGGCATCTAGCGTAAGTGATATGTTGAAAAAACTTGCGGATAAGAACCTGGTGAATTACCTAAGATACAAAGGATCTACTTTAACAAAAAAAGGAGAACTTATTGCACTAAACATTATCAGAAAACATCGATTATGGGAAACTTTTTTGGTGGAAAAATTGGGCATTAGTTGGAGTAAGGTCCATTTTATTGCAGAGCAGCTGGAACATGTTAATTCAGAAGAACTCATTGAAAAACTTGATTATTTTCTTGGTCATCCAGACATTGACCCTCATGGTGATCCAATTCCCAAAAAAAACGGCACTATAGCCACACTCAATCAGAAATTACTTTCTGAACTAAATGTTGAAGAAAAGGGAATAATAACAGGTGTTAAAAAAGGCACTCCTTCCCTATTAAATTACCTGGACAAACAAAACATTAAACTAGGGAATTCAATTCATTTAATTTCTAAAATAGAGTTCGACCACTCTCTTGAAGTCAAAATAAATAATAAGAAAATAACATTGTCAGAAAAAATTTGCAACAACCTATTAATCGAAGTCTCTTATGGATGAATTAAAAATTTGGTTTATTAACCAAAATCCAGTTATTCAAGCCCTTTTAGCCGGTATATTCACTTGGGTATTAACCGCTATTGGTGCAGGCTTGGTTTTTTTCTTTAAATCATCCAATAGAAAAGTATTAGACATGTCACTAGGGTTTACAGGTGGCGTTATGATTGCTGCCAGTTTTTGGTCGCTTCTGGCTCCTGCTATTGAGTATGTTGAAATGCAGAATAAAATAGGCGCTTCTAATATGCCCTCTTGGTTTGCCCCTACAGTAGGTTTTCTTTTGGGTGCATTATTTCTATTTATGTTAGATAAAATTATACCTCACTTACATCTTTTCAACAAGAAAAAAGATGCTGAGGGGATGAGTACCAACTGGCAAAAAACAATTCTTCTCGTTTTGGCCATCGCCTTACATAATATTCCTGAGGGACTAGCAGTTGGAGTAGCCTTTGGTGCATTAGCTTTTCCAGAGTTTGGAGGGATGGAATTAGAAGGGGTTTTCACCATTGGAACAGCTGTTGCGCTTGCCATTGGAATTGCCATACAAAATTTTCCCGAAGGATTTGCAGTTTCAATGCCACTAAGAAGACAAGGTTTAACAAGATTCAAATCTTGGCAATGGGGTCAATTGTCAGCTATTGTAGAACCTATTTTTGCTGTAATCGGTGCAGCTATTGTCATTCAAGTTCTACCCATTTTACCCTATGCATTATCTTTTGCTGCAGGTGCTATGATTTTTATAGTTGTAGAAGAAGTAATTCCCGAAAGTCAAAAAGGTGGAAACACAGATCTTGCTACTATGGGCTTAATTATTGGATTTATAGTAATGATGAGTTTAGATGTAGGATTAGGTTAGATAAGCACTATATCTACCAAGTAATCTTTATTAACAGAACTGTTAAGATCCATAATTAACTTTGATTTTTGCATGGAAATTTCCTGTTTGAAAGCCGCACTTTCTAACTTCAAATACAACTTATTCTCTTTGACAAAAATCTTCTTTACTTTCTTCATAAGAAAGGGTCCCATCATTTTTTCAAAATTAACTTGAACTTGATGATTGGTGAATTTTTTAGACAAACCAGAAGTCTGAATAAATTGATTCACAACATCACCTAATTTTTCTTCTTTAGAGCTTCTTTTTTTCAATAGCTATGATTTAACAGTGCCAGAAATAATTTCAAATTGATTAAAGCTGACGTTAAAATCAGATAATACGCTTGGAACTTTAGTTGTACTAGTATCAGTGATAAAACACTGCCCTACTTTATTTAAACTTATTAAATCTAAAATATACCCTACTCTGTTGTCATCTAATTTATCAAAAATATCATCAAGAAGCAGTACTGGACTAACCTTTTTCTGTTGCCTTATAAACTCGTATTTAGCCAATTTAAGTGCAATCAGATATGTTTTTTGCTGACCTTGAGATCCAAATTTTTTAATGGGATTACCTTCAATGGAAAACACCAAATCTTCCCTATGAATACCTGCAGAAGTGTATCCTAATTTTTCATCTTTTGATCTATTTAATTGAAATAATTCACTTAACGTATGGTCATTTAGATCAGTATCGTACAACAAATCAACATGTTCTAAATTTGATGAAATATCTCTGTAAAATTGGTTAAATAAAGGGGTAAACTCTTCAATAAAATCTTTTCTCACCTTGTGAATTAATCTTGCTTTCTCATCCATGCTAGCTTCATATACCTCTAAAAGATCATAGGACTTTTGAAAACGCATATCTTTAAGCATAGCATTTCGCTGCTTTAGCAATTTATTGTAGCTGAGTAAGTCTGCTAAATATTGTTTATTGAACTGAGATATTAATCCATCTAAAAATTTTCTTCTGGTGTCACTACCCTCTAAAATGAGATTAATATCATAGGGTGTAATCATAACAACAGGAAATACTCCAATATGGTCAGCTAACTTTTTATATACTTTTTTATTTTTCCTAAAAACTTTCTTTTCGGCTTTTTTCATGCCACAATACAAGTCAAAAATGGAATCATTTTCTTCAATTTTTCCTTGAATAACAAAAAAATTCTCATTGAAATTAACGTTTTGGCTATCAATAGAATTAAAAAAACTCTTTGTATAGCTCAAATAATAGATGGCATCTAATAAGTTAGTCTTACCTTGACCATTGTTTCCTAAAAAGCAATTAACAGATGGAGAAAAAGAAAATTCTGCCTGATTAATATTTTTAAAATTAACTAAACTTAATTCAGAAATAAACATGGTATAAAAATAGAACTCAAAAGAAACTATAATTTATAAAAAAAACTATTTTTGCACACCAATAAATATTAAAATGGCAGAAGAGAAAGACACATCTACCCAAAAAGAAAATTCAGCGGTTAAAAACAACGATGAAAATCAAGTTGTTGAAGATCAATCAAACACTTCAATTGCAGATAGATTTGATTTAGAACAAATCCTTGGTGAAAAAACTTATGAGTTTTACCTTGCTAACAAAAAACCAGTAAACGCTTTTGTTGTTGCACTTCTTCTATTGCTTATTGGCATAGTTGGCTACAAATACATTTACGTAAACAAGATTTTAATTCCAAAACAAACAGAATCATTAGAAGCAATCTGGAGAGCCGAAAACAAAGCTTTTGACGAGCAAAGTTGGAATGAAGCTATCAATGGAGATTCATTAGGTCTATTTGACGGATTTAAAAAAGTAAGTGAAGATTTCGAGGGATATCAAGGTGGAGATATAGCTTTATATAATTTAGGCATTAGTTACCTAAATAATAAGGAATATCAAGAAGCAATCACAACTTTAGAAAAAGTTAATTTTGATGATGAATTATTAGGTACAGTAACTTATGGGGCCATTGGGGATGCTTTTTTACAACTTGGTTCAGTGAATGACGCTCTAGATTATTATAAGAAAGCTTACAATAGAAGAGATAATGAGTTAACCACTCCCATTTACCTAATGAAGGCAGCATTGTGTCTAGAAATTATTGAGGACTATGATATGGCTATTAAATTGTACAGAGATGTTGTTCAAAAATATCCTCAATCTAGCGTTGCTAATAACGCAGAAAAATACATGGAAAGTTTAAAATTGGGTAAACCTGTTTATCAATTTCAGAAAGAAAATGCAGAGTAATGGCTACTGCTGGTAAAAACTTATCAGATCATATTTCTGTAAACCTCACCCATCCAGAAAAAATAAAAATTGGAGTTGTTGTATCTGAATGGAATGATGATATAACATCTAGGCTTTTAGCAGGAGTAAAAGAAACACTAACCATAAACAATATAGCCTCCGACAATATTTATATTCACAATGTACCCGGAACATTTGAGCTTCCCTTAGGAGCACAATATCTTTTTGAAAACAGCCTAGTAGATGGCGTTATTTGTGTTGGGTGTGTAATTCAAGGTGAAACAAAACATTTTGATTACGTATGTGAAGGTGCCACTAATGGTATAATGCAAGTTTCATTGCGCTATAATAAACCGGCAACATTTTGTGTTTTAACAGATCAAAATAAACAACAATCAATTGAAAGGTCCGGAGGAAAACATGGCAACAAAGGAGTAGAATGCACAGTAGCCTGTCTTAAAATGATCAACCTCAAAAACGAGATCAACACACCTAAAGGTAAAATTGGATTTTAGCTTTCTAAAATACTTTTTATATCTGGTTTAAAATACAATTCAGACTTCATTACTTTACCATCTTCTCTGTATATTGGATTCCCATTTTTATCCAATTTACTCATATTACTTCTCTGAATCTCAACAAAAACATCGGCAATTTTATCTTGTAGTCCATGTTTTAGTATAGTACCACAAAGGATATAAAGCATATCTCCTAGTGCATCTGCAATTTCAACCAAATCGCCTTCTTTTGCAGCTTGTAAGTACTCTTCATTTTCCTCTTTCATAAGATTATACCTAAGATTAAGGTCTGAATCACTTATTGAATTAACTGGTGCGTATGCGTTGGATATTCCAAATGAATTATGAAACTCCTCAACTGCTTCAATGCAATTACTTAGCGTTAAATTTTCTTTCATTGGATAAAGGTAATTTTCAAATGGAATTTTCAATAAGAAATTTTAGGAAAATAGTTAACATATATTAACAGGAGTGTTGTTTAACAAATTAAAAGATTAATGATTTTTACCTAAACAAAGTTTTATAAAATGGAAGTACAAACAAATTCAACGTCAGTAGATAATGTCAATATAGCTGAGATTAATGAGTTAATTCAAAAGGAAAGTGGTTTTATTGACCTTATTAACATGGAAGTTAAGAAAGTAATTGTAGGTCAACAACACATGATTGAAAGCCTGTTAATTGGATTGCTTTCAAATGGTCATATATTATTAGAAGGTGTACCAGGGCTTGCCAAAACTTTAGCCATTAGCACCCTGTCCAATATTATAAACGTAGATTTTAAAAGAGTTCAATTTACACCTGATTTACTGCCTGCCGATTTATTAGGGACGATGATTTACAATCAGAAAAAAGAAGAATTTATCTCAAAAAAAGGACCTCTATTTTCTAACTTTATTTTAGCTGATGAAATAAATAGAGCTCCAGCAAAGGTTCAAAGTGCACTTCTTGAAGCAATGCAAGAAAGACAAATTACCATTGGTGATCAAACTTATCAATTACCAGAACCTTTTTTAGTTATGGCTACTCAAAACCCAATTGAACAAGAGGGTACCTATCCTCTACCAGAAGCTCAGGTAGATCGATTCATGTTAAAAGTTGTACTACCCTATCCTAACAGGGAAGAAGAAAAACTTATTGTAAGAGCTAATGTATCTACAGCTGGGTTTGAAAAACCAAATAAAGTCGTTGATCCTAAGCAAATTGTTCGCGCGAGAGAAGTAGTGAAACAAATTTACATGGATGAAAAAATTGAAAAATATATTGTGGACATAGTCTATGCTACCAGGGAACCTGAATATTATCAATTAGAAAAAGTAAAACACTACATTTCATTTGGTGGTTCACCAAGAGCTAGTATATCTCTAGCCAATGCGGCAAAATCTTATGCTTTTTTAAAGAAAAGAGGATATGTAATCCCAGAAGATGTTAGAGCAGTATGCAAAGATGTTCTTCGTCATAGAATAGGTTTATCCTATGAAGCAGAAGCAGAAAATGTATCTACAGAAGACGTAATTACAACCATACTAAATACAGTAGAAGTACCTTAAACAAAGAGTTTGGAAACCAGCGAGTTATTAAAAAAAGTCCGAAAGATTGAGATAAAAACCAGGGGACTTTCCAAGCAAGTTTTCTCTGGTGAATACCACTCCGCATTCAAGGGAAGAGGTATGGCTTTTTCAGAAGTCAGAAATTATATACCTGGCGATGAAATTCGCACCATAGATTGGAATGTTACTGCAAGATTCAACGAACCTTATGTTAAAGTATTTGAAGAAGAAAGAGAGTTAACCGTAATGTTGTTAATTGACATTTCAGGTTCTGAATCATTTGGAACAGATCATGTTTCAAAAAGAGAGTTTATCGCTGAAATTGGAGCAGTATTGGCATTTTCAGCCACTCAAAACAATGATAAAATTGGAGCAATATTATTCACAGATAAAATCGAATTATATATCCCCCCTAAAAAGGGAAGAAAACATATTTTAAGAATAATAAGAGAGCTCATTGAATTTAAACCTACATCAACCAAAACCAACATTAGTGAGGTACTGCAAAACTTCAATAATCTTATTAAAAAGAGATCAATAGCCTTTTTAATTTCAGACTTCATCAATAAAGATTATGAAGATGCCTTAAAGATAACTTCTAAAAAACACGATCTCATTGCATTACGAGTTGTTGATCAGAGAGAACGTATTTTAACAGATGTTGGATTATCTCTTTTTAAGGACAGTGAAACAGGTAAAGAAATTTGGATTAATACAAGTAACAAAAGAGTAAGAGAGCAATATTACCAAAATGCATTAGCTATTGAACACAATACTTCTCAAATTTTCAAAAGAGCAAAGGTAGACCATGCCAATCTAAACATTCAAACTGGATACATTAAACCCCTAATGAATTTATTTAAAAAACGATGAGAAGGTTTGTATTTATGTTCATATTATTTCCTTTACTGAGCTTTGCACAAGACCCAGATTTCTCCATCTCATCTTCTAAAGAGATCTACAATATTGGTGAGCCAATCACATTATTGCTCAACTTGAATATTCCAGCAGATGAATTGATAGATTCAGTTTATTTTAAACTATCTGGCAATGGAGATAGTCTTGGCAACAATTGGGAAATTTGGGATACATCTCCAATAGATAAATCTACGAGCTTAAATGATAACAACAATTATGTTACAAACTATACACAAGAAATTGTCATCGCTAATTTTGACACTGGGAAATTTGAATTACCTCCAGCATTAGCTCATATAGACTCATCAATTATATATTCTAATGTGTTACCATTTACTATTCTTCTTTCAGAAACTGAAGAAAATAAAATTAAAAATATCAAACCTATTTTTGATATTGACATTTCTTATGGTGAATATTTCTGGTACTACTTCAAGAAATATGGAGTATGGTTATTAGCTTTAATTTTATTAGGCTTTGTAATATACTTTTTAGTTAAAAAATTAAAGGTTAAACCTAAACATATTGAAGATGAGGCTGAGCAAATCCCTACCGAAGTTCGACTGCTTGAAAAACTCAACAAACTTAAAAAAAAGAAATTATGGGAAAATGGACATTTCAAAGCTTACTACAGTCAAATAGCGGAAGTAATCTGGGAATTTATTGAGCACAGATACAAAGTTCCCACTTTTGAAAAAACAAGTAATGAAATATTAGAAAGTTTAAAATGGGTCTCCATAAATGAAAAATATTTTAAAGAAATAGAAACATTTTTCCAACTTTCTGATGGCGTTAAATTTGCTAAGATTAATCCACTCGAAAAAGATAATGTTCGTGCTTTGGAAATGGCTATTCATTTTATTCAAAATGAACGACAGGATTTAGAAAAACCAAATAATACTTTAGATGAGTAATTGGTTTAGTAAATATCAATTTAATGATGCCATCATCCTGTGGGGATTAACTCTTATTCCTATAGCTATAGTTATTTATATTTTCTTCAAGAAAAGCAAAAAAGAACCTTTAAACATCTCCTCAACTAGTCTTTTTCACGGAATTAACGATGGATACTCAAAATATATAACTCATGGAAAATTTGGGTTAAAATTAATTGCACTGACTTTACTTATAATAGGTATGGCAAGACCTCAAATTAGCATGAATGCACATTCTGAGACAGAACTTTATAAAGAAGGAATCGACATAATTATTTCTATGGATGCATCAGGGAGTATGCTTGCACAAGATTTCTCACCAAACAGATTCAAAGCCTCCAAAGAGTTGGCGATAGATTTTGTAAAAGATCGAAAAACAGACCGAGTTGGATTAGTCATATTTGAAGGCGAAGCATACACTCAATGTCCACTAACCTCTGATAGAGATATTATGGTGGAACTTATTGAATCTGCCGAACAAGGAGTGGTAGAACAAGGTACTGCATTAGGAATGGGGCTTGCAACAGCAATCAACAGGCTTAGAGAAAGTGATGCTCCAAGTAAAGTTGTAATACTTCTAACTGATGGAGTTAACACACACGGAAAAATCCATCCTCTAAATGCCGCAGAAATGGCTAAAGATTTCAATATTCGTGTTTATACCATTGGAGTTGGGACCAATGGTAAAGCCAAAACACCTGTGGCTATAGATCCATTCAGTGGGAGATATATTTATGATTATGTGGATGTTGAAATAGATGAAAAGACCTTAAAAACTATTGCCAAAGAAACTGGAGGTCAATATTTTAGAGCTACAGACAATCAAAAACTAAAAGAAGTATATAGAGAAATTAACGAAATGGAGAAAGCCAAAATTAAAACCATTGAGTATGATGTCGATCTTCCAGAAAAAGCAGATATTTTCATACTTGCAGCCATTGCACTGCTCTTCATTGAATTTATAGCTAATAAACTAATTTTTAAAAGTGTTTCATGAGTTCAAAGAATAAATATAGCTTATCTACTTCAACAGCTGTGATAGGACTTCTTGCGCTAGAAATTATTTTTTGGGGTGTTTGCGTAGCTACATACCAATACTTGATTAGCCATGTAGTTGAGTTTAGATTTGAACATCCAAATAGATTATGGCTACTTTCCGTCATCTTGCTACTTAACATCGCATGGATTTCAAATAGAATTTGGAGGAATAAAGCGCTTAAAAACTTTGCTAAAATTGAAACTGTTCATCATATACATGCTGGATATTCAAACTTTAGATCTTCTGTAAAATACTTTTTATTTAGAACAGCTTTTGGATTACTTGTTATTGCTTCTGCTAACCCACAATATGGTGAAAACGAAAAAACCGTAGAATCAAAAGGTATAGACATTATGATTGCCCTTGACATTAGTAGAAGTATGATGGCAGAGGATATAGTTAATAATTACAGCAGATTAGACTTAGCCAAACTTGCCATTGGTAAATTAATGAATGAATTAAGAGGTGATCATGTTGGCATAGTTGTTTTTGCTGGTGAAGCATACAAACAATTGCCCTTGACACCAGATTATCATGTCGCTAAATTGTTTCTAAAGAGCATAGGTACAGATATGATTTCTTCTCAGGGAACAGATATTGGAAATGCTATAGACTTGTGCATGAGTTCTTTTGATTTAGAAAAAAACACCAACAAAGCCATTTTAATTATGTCTGATGGCGAAGACCATGAAGAAATGGCTGTTAATGCCGCAAATGATGCTAGCAATCAAAATGTAGTTATTTGTACTATTGGAATGGGTACTGACAAAGGTGTACCAATACCTGTTTATAAAAGAGGAAAAAAAATTGGCAACAAAAAAGACAAAGAAAACAGTACAGTTCTTACTAAAATAAATGAAGAAAACTTAATTCAAATTGCTCAGGCAGGAAATGGAACTTATACAAGAGCTCAAGGACTAAATTTAAACTTAAGGAAAATAGTTGACCGTTTAAACGCTATTGAAAGAACTACATTAAAGAAAGAAAAATACTCCACCTATGACGACCAATTTCAATGGTTTTTAATACCAGCATTTATACTGCTATTTTTAGAATTAATAATTTTAGAAAAAAGAGGTACTATTGATAATCAGTTTAAGTTATTTGAATCATGAATTTTAATCAACTAATTTTCATATTACTGAGTTGTTTATGCATGACATTTTATGGTCAAGATATAGAGAGTAAACTAACTATGAAAAAAGGCAATAATGCCTATTTAAGTGGGGATTATATCCAATCTAATAAGTTATATAATGAATCGCTTAAAATGGACACCTCCAATGCTAAAGCAGCTTTTAACAATGGAAATTCATCCTTTATGGGTGGTGATTTTGAAGCTTCAAGAAGTAACTATGCACAGTTTATTGAGTCTAATAATTCAAAAGAGGAAAAAAGTAAGGCTTATTACAATATAGGTAATTCATACTTGACTGAATATGCTAAGTCTATGCAGGATAATAATGGGCAATCTCCAAATACATCTCTCTTGTCCAATGCAGTTGAAAACTATAAAAATTCATTAAGAAACAATCCAAAAGATGAAGATGCAAGATATAATTTATCTTATGCCATGAAGTTACTTCAACAGAACAAAGATCAACAAAACAAGGATCAGCAGAACAAGGATCAGCAGAACAAGGATCAACAAAACAAGGATCAGCAAAACAAAGACCAGCAAAACAAAGACCAGCAAAACAAAGATCAGCAGAACAAAGATCAGCAAAACAAAGA
>CAJWIX010000019.1 GCA_913042175.1 uncultured Flavobacteriales bacterium | reverse complement strand
CATGAATTTTGTACAACGTAAGACCATAATAAAATTGTAATCTAATAGGTGTGGAGTCAACTTTTAAAGCCTTTTGAAATAATTGATATGATTTGCCAAATTCTCTTTCATTAAATGCATTAATGCCTAAGTCAATCATCACTTCATTGTTTTGCCCTTTTAAGTGAATGGACATGGTTAATGAAATTAGTAAGCAATATATTAAAGGTAGTCTGGGCATATAAATAGTGGAGAAACTAATTTTATTTTCTTTTTCATTATGTAGGCTACTCCTATTTCAAATCCTCCTCTCATATTTGATGCAGGAATCAATTTAGATAAATTAATATCATAGGAAAGACCAATTTTCCAAGCATCAAATATCAAGCCACTTGAAACAAAAACAGCATCTCTTGTTCTGTAATAAATACCTGTCCAAAAAGCTCTTTTCAAATAGCTTAGCTCAGCTAAGGTGTATTGAAATTCTGTGCCAATTAAAATTTCTTGGTGTGGCCCTTGCCTTGTAATAAAGCCAGAGCTTGTTAAGCTAAAAAAATCATTAATGAGGTAGCTATGACTAATTTTCCCAATCCATTTCAAATCTAATGAAACTGGGGGAGTGGCTCCCAAAAAAGATTGGTTGCTTTGGTTTAAGTTGAAACAACTTGCATGTATTTGTATAAGTTGGCTTTTAAAATTGACCATATAGTGTACCCCTAAGTTTAAATTCCCATATACGTGATTGAAATTGCTAAAATTCTCATTGGTAGGTAGGTTAGGGTCAAATTGAGTTCCATTGTACTGGGCGTCAAATGTAATGTCATTGGTGTTAATTCCTCTTGTTGTTATTCCCGATTGAAATCCAACTCTTAACTGTTGAATGGAATCTGAAATAAGATTAAATGCACTACCTAAATTAAATTGTATGGTATTGAATTTTGAGTCTCCAGCTCTATCTTGATTAATGATAAAACCTATTGGTAATTGCTTTTTTGTATTTAAATCTGCTGAAATGGAGTAGGTGCTGTAAGGAATAGTTACTGCACTCCATTGACTCCTGTGATTAGAATTTATCCTCATATCTCCATCAAAATTCCCAACAATAGCTGGGTTTAAGTTTAATGGTGATAATTGGTTCATTGAGAAATGAAAGTCTTGTGCTAAAGAGGTGATCTGTATAACAAAAAGACCTGTAAAAAGCATTATGTCAAATACCCTTATTCTCATTTAATTAGCGTTACATTTCCTTTTTTAAAGTAATGTTGTCCATCTAGGCAGTCTAACTCTAAATAATACACAAATACACCTGGGTCACATTCTTTGTCTTTGTATTTTCCATCCCATCCATCTTGTTGGTCTTGAGTTTCATAAACCATATTGCCAAAGCGATCAAATACGCGTAGAAGAAAATTTGATTCAGCAATGTAATTCCCTCTCACTTTAAAAACATCATTTGTTTGGTCACTATTTGGGGTGAATGAATTTGGTATAAATACATCTGGTTCCCCGCAATTAAGTTCTGATACCACAATTAAAATGGAATCAGATTTGGTGCAATGTTGACTCATTACATCAATATGATATAATGTGGTAATTACAGGGCTAGCTATGGGGTTTTGATTGGTTGGATTATCTAAGGAATTACTGGGTTCCCATTGGTACTGATAACCATTGGGCAATACATATAGTTGAGTACTGTTTCCTGCAGCAATTACTGAAAAATCTGTAGTTGTAGTGATGTTTAAATTGGGTAGCGAGTCAACTATTACAAGTATAGAATCTGTTAAGTTACAATTGGTTAGTGGGTCACTAACGTTAACGTATATCATGTGATCTTCATTAAACGAAAACCATACAGAGTCATTTTGTACACTTGATAAAGCGACACTATCGGGGCTAAAAATAAAATCAACGGAATCTGGGTTTTGAAATGTTTCAGCAACAATTAATATTGAATCACCAAAACATAGAATTGAATCACCAATTAATGATAGGTTGCCGATGGAAACCTGAACTAGAGTACTATCAATGAATTCACAACTACCATTAATAGATTTTACATAATACCATGTGTCATTATTTGGAGATACTGCAATAGTGGAGTCTGTCAATACATTTAAGGTGTCATTAAATTGGGAAGTGGTAGACCATATATACAGATTAGAATTGTTGCCATTGGACGGTGTGAGGGTTATTATATCATCATAATTACACAAAGTGTGAACGGAAGGCAATGAAATACTTGGGTCAATTATATTGATGCTTTGAGTTGCAGTATCTGTGCAAATTCCATTACTAATTAAAAGAGCATAAGTAGTTGATTGACTTGGACTTGCAAAAGGATTAGAAATGCTAGAATCACTTAGGTTGGTATTTGGAACCCATTGGTAACTGAAAGAAGTGTCTGGGTTGGGTAAAATTCCAATTTGAATTGTTTCTCCAAGACATAGATCTGAATTGCCAATGTGAAATGAGCTATCACCCACAACAATTACATCTTTAATTACAGTGTCACTAAAATTACAAGCTGCTGTGTCGCTAACAATAAGTTTGACAGAGTAAGTGCCAGCATTCTGAAATGTATGAGATGGGTTTTTCAGATTACTTGTAGAGCCGTCTCCAAAGTTCCAGCTGTATGTACTGGTATTGTTGTAAACACTTGTGTTGTTAAATTGATGAGAGAGAGGTTCACATCCAATGGGAGGTTGGTCAAAATCAGCGAGCACATAGGGTAGGTCAAATTCCATTTTAAATACTCCTAGGTTACATGAGCTATTGTTTGTGGTGGATACCACATTGCTGGGATAAGTAGGTAAATCAGAGTTATTTCCACATCCTGCACATATGGCTTGATATATTTTCCCCTTTCGGTCAAATCTTGAAGTTCCTCCATCAACATGCTCTGTTGATGTTGGGCCACCAAAATAAGATCCATATACAAATCCTGAAGCATCGTCTTCAATTACCATAATGTAGAAATCACTTCCATCAGTTGTGCTTTGATAAGCATCTGATGAGATAGGCATGTTATTGGTATAACCAGCATTGCTAAAGTAAGTTGGGTACTGATTAACAGCTCCTCCCCATCCAGCCAAATACATCTTATTGCATAAGTCTACCAGGAAAGCAGTAGGGGAAATATTAATTCCTGTTCCTGAACCAAATACAGTAGAGTATATCCGTTGAGACAAGTCTGGAGTAATTTTACTTACAAATTGTCCACTTCCAGGAATACTCCATTGCGCATTATTAATAAAAGTAGAGTCTTGTTTTTCTGTTTGCCCAAAAACATAAGCGTTTTGGTAACGATCTAAATCCACAAAATATACTTGGTCATATTCATCAGAACCATAGTAGGTGGAGCTTAGAAGTTGAGATCCATTATGCTTTATTTTTGACACAAAACCATCACATCTCCCTCCTTGCAGTGTGTCTTGGTAGGCATTTGAAGTAGTTGGAAATTGCTTTGAATTTGTTCCTCCAGCTAATGTAATATTAAGAGAGTCGTCAATGGCAATAGAATATATGGCATCAAATCCCTCACCACCCAGATAACTAGACCAAACTAAGTTTTGTAATTTATTGTCTAATTTAAATACACAACCATCAATGTTACCACCACCATAAGTTGTTTGATAAGCATTAGTTGATACTGGAAAATCTACAGATTGAGTACAGGTTCCAACATAAATATTATTGTTTTGGTCAATTTCAATTTCCCCTCTTATTTCGTCTGCGTAATTGTATCTTAAAGTATCGGCAACGGCATTGGAACTGGTTCTATTCAAACCATCGTTACCGGTTCCCCCAATGTATGTGGAACCAATTAGGTTTGAACCGTCTGCACTAAGTTTAGAAACAAAAATATCTGAACCATTAATGTAATTTATTCCTAAACCATTTGACATATCTAATGCAGTTCCACCGTTAAAAGTGGAGTCAAAACAATTTGTTGTAGTTGGATAATCTTGTGACGAGGTAGTTCCCAAAATAAACAGTTCGTCCATATTGTTTACAATTATACTATGGGGTAATTCTTCACTACTTCCTCCTAGGTATGTTGAATACACTAAAAATGATCCAGTTGTATCGAATTTACTTAGTCCAATATCAACATCTCCTCCCATAAAATTGACATTGTATGCTCCTAAAGTAGTAGGATATTGACTTCCAAAAACACTACTGCCAGAATAAAGAAATCCTTTGGAGTCAAAGGTAGCTGTGTAGCCAAAATTGTTAGAGTAGGATCCAGAAAATGTAGAAAAGATGAGTGTTGGATCTATTATAAGTGGATATTCCTTATTGTATCCGTTAGGTAGAGAAAATTTTAATGTTTTTTCATTCAATGTATAATGACAAATAACTTCAGTTTTTTTTCCGTTAATTATTTGATAAGCATATGGTTTATCCTCTATCACATGGTTTACAGAAGTGTAAAGGTGAAGTCTTTCTTTCTTGATGGAAATATCTTTAACTCCTTCATAGGTAAATTCTATTTCATTGGTATTTCCACCTGGATTAACAATGATGTCATACTTCAGATTAAAGTATTTGGTGTAAATCTTCAAATCAATATTGGGGTATATTTCTTGGAAGGTTAGTTCATGAAACCCCTTCACATTACTTTTCCATTTAGTTTTATCTCCTTTAAAAAAATTAAAATGGTTTATAGTAGGCTGGTCTCCCTTAATAGTCGAATTAAAATTAGCTCCATTAAAAGAAACTTTGTAAGCGTGTTTTTTTAGCTTGTTATTCCTTGAATTTGTGGGTTTGATGTAATGTTTTTCATAAAGTTCTTCCAATTTTTCTTCATCAAAAAAATCAAAAACTAACCCATCTGCACAAGTATACAAGTGCCCATTTTTAAGATCGGTTTTAAATTTCACTTCATTATTCCACTGCCCTTTGTTTTCAATAAAAATAAAACCACTTTGTTGACTTATTAGAACAAGGTAAATTAGTGAAAACGATAAGGTTAAAAAAAGCCTCATAATCAAATTTAAGAAATGAGTACTGATTTAACTTTTACCTTTTAAAATATTTTTTTGGTATTTGGTTTGAACTAAATCAATGATGATGATAATAACTAATATGAAGTAAAAAGTTGATTTGTTCATTGCATTGATTGCGTAGCCAAATATTTTCAAATTTGCTTGATGTCCACCATCAGAAACAAGCATGATGCCTACAAGGAATAGAATAAATAAACCTAATACTTCATACATCCTGTTTTTTTGTAAAAACTGAGCTACCTTATTTGCAGCTACTATCATAAGAATACCACCTGTAATTATGGCAATGGCTATTATCCAGTTATTCTCAGTTAAAGCCATGGCACTTAAAATAGAATCAAATGAAAAGACTAAGTTCATAAAAACAATCATAAAAATTGCCTTGTTAGCACTTACTTTCTTATGTTCTTTTTCTGAGGGTTCATAGGAAATCATATGCCAAATTTCTTTAATTGAAGTATAAATAATAAATATTCCTCCGAGCAGAATAATTAAACTTTCTAGATTCATTTCGGTTGTAATGTATTTATTGTCAGTTACAGTTAGAAAAGGTTCTTCAAATGAAGCTATTAGATTGATTAATATAAACAGCAGTAGAAGACGAAAAATGATGGCAATTCCGATTCCTAATTTTCTAACCATTTGCTGTTTTTCAACAGGTGCTTTTTTAGATTCTAAAGCGATGTAAAGTAAATTATCGAAACCCAAAACTACCTGTAATGCAATTAACATAACTAAAGTGCCAAGTGCGGGTAAAAGTGATGCAATGTCCATATTATATTTTCTAATAAAGAAAATAAAATTTATGAAGGGATAATAATTAATCCTATACTTTTTTTATTTGGATTAAAGCTTGTTAGAAAGCATCAAATATAAAAGAGTCTGAAAGGTTTATCATCATTTATGATAATGGCTGGAAAGGGGACCTTAACAATATCAAAAGGAGCTAATAAAAATTTGAAGACTTTATTCTTGGACTTTATTTTATCTGTGTTCAGATCTAAGCTAAATAAAAATTGAGATTTTCTTTTTAGATTATTGCATTGGTCATAATGACATGGACATGTTGCAATAATTGGATTTTCATGTGCTCCAGTAAATCCATCAATACTATATCCAACCGCAAAATCAACATAGTTGAAAAAATTTATTTTTTGATTGAGTAGTTGATTTAAATTAAATGTAAGCCAATACGTTTGTCCATTGTAGTCTTTAAAAATTTGTTGAGCAGGAGTTTCACCCAACAAAGATGGTCTACATGAACTATATTCAGAAAAATGTGAGGAGAACTTGATTTTAAATATTTGTTTTTTAAACCATTTTTCTTGAGAAGCATACATTAATGATCCTATACCATTTGCCATTACATCATAAATTGAAAATCCCCATTCAGATGAAAACCCATCAATGAACTCTACCCCCATCATATAACTAAAAGTATATAATGAGCTTTTGAGTAAAGGCTTTTTAATGCCGTTCTTTTTTAAAAGTAAATAGCTATAGTGGTTAAGGTGGTATGAGGTGCATACATGACCTACCTTATCCATTCCATTCCATTCTTTAAAATCATCAAATAAGTGAAATGATGTCTTTGGGTAGTTTTTGTACCAAACATGATTTATGCCTATCAAAGAAACTGCAGCTGAGGAGGCAATACCCGTAGTTAAAATAAGTTCTCTTTTAGAACTAGAATCAGCTATTTCCGCTGCATGATTAGAATATGGTGATAGTAAAATTAAAGATAATAGTATGCCATAAATTTTGGACATATTAATGTTTCATCCAAATCATTCTGGCAAATGCTGTATGCTGGAGCCCCCAAGGCTTTAATAAGTCTGAAAAGTTTGATTGAGCAAAATAGCCTTGATATCCAAATGAAATCATAATATTTTCTGCCATGTCTAAGGTAAGGACGAGTCCACTTCCACCTCCAAATCCAAATCCATTTGGATTGTTGTTGCCCGAAGTGTTGACCAAATTAGCAGGTACGTGATTTACTGGGTGAGATTGGCTAACTCCATCTAAGTAAATTTCATTATTGATTAGAGATACTTGACAGAATTGAAACTCAAAGGGTATTCCTAAATGAAAATCTTCATCGTTAATAAAATCTAATACTACTCCTAAATTAAATAAGTTTCTTCTTTCTCTTCCTCTAATTGATATGATTACTGGTGGAGTGTAATTTGCATCTGCAGGATTGTTAAATCTATCTTTTATTTGAGAGGTGCCATTAACATTAATGTCAGCGAGATTATAATCTATGTAATATTTAAATTTTGGATGATGTTTGCCTACATGTACTCCTATGAGAAATCCTGGATTATAGGACATTTCTGCAGGAACAGCTGAATTGTCAATTTCCCAAGTGCCTACTCCTCCAAATTCTGCATCAAGGTAATTGATGGCTGAACTGTAATTGAAATTTTGATTGGAAGGATTAAATGCACTTTCTAGGGTAGTAGCTACATAGGAGTGGGCATCGTACAAAACGCTAGTATTGTTGTTTGCCACATAGGTTCCTATATTAAAACCATATTCAAGATGATCTTTTTTGACATAAAATTGACTGGTAATTGTAAAAGGGATTATATAGAGTAATACTATGATTAAAATTCTCATTTTTAATAGTTTACAAGTTGATTTATTTTTTCGTCTAATTCCTCTAAAGGTAAGAATTGATTTTCTAATTCCACTGCAAAAGGCACAGGTGTATCCATGCTTGCACAACGCATAACAGGAGCATCAAGATATTCAAAACAATGCTCATTGATTAATGCAGCTAATTCACCTCCAATACCACCAGTTAAACAATCTTCATGAAGTATGAGTACTTTATTGGTTTTTTTAACAGAATTAAAAATAGCTTCCTCATCTAAAGGGAGTAAGGTTCTTAAATCTAAAATATCTGCATTGACATTTAATTTTTCAACAGCAGATTTAGCCCAGTGAACACCCATTCCATATGTAATAATGGATAAGTCATTACCTTCCTTAACTAATTTTGCCTTTCCAATTGGAGTGGTATAATATGATTCACAAACTTCTCCAGAAAGACTTCTGTATAACGCTTTGTGCTCAAAGACCATTACCGGATTAGGATCTTCAATAGCTGCAAGTAATAAACCTTTAGCATCTGCTGGGTTTGATGGATATACAATTTTGAGTCCTGGTGTATGAAAAAACCACGCTTCGTTACTTTGAGAATGGAATGGCCCAGCAGCAACGCCAGCACCTGTTGGCATTCTAATTACAACATCTGCATTTTCACCCCAGCGATAATGTAATTTAGCTAAATTGTTTACAATCTGATTAAAGCCAACCGTAACAAAGTCAGCAAACTGCATTTCCATGATGGCTTTTCTTTTTCTAATGGAAAGTCCTAGAGCAGCACCAACAATTGCAGATTCACAAAGTGGAGTGTTTCTGACTCGGTCTTTACCATATTTTTCAAGCATTCCTTCTGTTGCTTTAAAAACTCCACCATATTCAGCTATGTCTTGCCCCATGATGACTAATCCAGGGTTTTTCTCCATTGCTTGATCAATTCCCTCTTTAATGGCATCAATTAATCGCAATTCCTTAGTAGGGCCGTTTTCTTCAGAAATTTCCATGTTAACAGATGCATATATGTCATTTAACTCTTGATTTTTATCAGGAACAATTACTGGTGCTTTTTCGGCCTTTTTCCAAGCTTGATTTATTTGTTTTTTTAAGTTTGATTTTATGCTATCGATCTCTTCAGTTGTTGTTAATTTTTCCTTGATTAATTTTTTTTCAAAAAGTGAAACAGGATCTTTTTTCCTCCATTTTTCTTGTAATCCCTCGGGATAATACTTTGTCCCAGAAGCTTCTTCATGGCCTCTCATTCTAAATGATATGGCTTCAACTAAGAAGGGTTCAGGATTTTGTTTTTGTTTTACTCTAATTTCGCTTATGGAATCAAAAACTTCATCTAAATTATTACCGTCAATTTGCAGGCTTTTCATGCCATATCCAATGCCTTTATCAACAAATTGTTTGCAATTAAATTGTTCTTTGGATGGAGTAGAAAGCCCCCATTGATTATTTTCAATCACAAAAATTACTGGAAGCTGCCATACAGAAGCAACATTTAAGGCTTCATGGAAGTCTCCTTCGCTTGCCCCGCCATCACCACTAAAAACTAGTACAGATCTGTTTGTTTTTTCTAATTTTTCTGCAAGAGCAATACCACATGCAATACCCAATTGTGGACCAAGATGTGAAATCATACCCACAATTTTGTGATTTATAGACCCAAAATGAAAAGAACGATCACGCCCTTTGGTAAAGCCATCAATTTTCCCTTGAAATTGACAGAATAACTGATATAAATCAATGTCTCTAGTAGTAAATACCCCTAAATTTCTATGCATTGGAAGAATAAACTCTTTATTATCCATAGCAAGTGTGGTTCCAACAGAAATGGCTTCTTGGCCCCACCCAGAAAACCATTTGGATATTTTTCCTTGTCTTAGAAGGATTAACATTTTTTCTTCAATTAGTCTTGGGAGGATCAGTTTTTTGTAGACTTCTATTCGCTGATTTTTCGCCATTTGAAAAGGGGATGAGAATTTAGTACGAATTACTTATTAACTTAAGTTAAATAATTTGCCCAAAAGTATTAATATATTTAGCCTGTGTTTACTTAATAACTAAAATATTTTAAAAAATTGATTAATTAAGTTAAATTTGCTATCCTTATTTTTAGGTAACAATAAATCTATATTTCATTATAAGACTTTAATAATAATTCATCAAAATTAAATGATTAAAAAATTTTCACTCTTAATATTCTTTACACTAACATTATTTTTGCCTGCTAAACAATCTTTTGCTTCACATTTAGCAGGAGGAGATTTCAAGGTTACCATGGTAAGTAATCTTACTACTCAAAGTTCTTATGATGTCCAATTGAGATTATACAGAGATGATGTAAATGGAATTTCTCTGCCCACACAAGTTACTATTGGTGTATACCAAATTGGAACTAATAGCTTGGTCACTTGTAAGACATTGTATGAGACTGGAGCCTCTTTAGTTCCACTTGGAGATCCTTGTTATACTCCCGATCCTAATGTAGTCAGAATAGAAGAAAAAATTTATCAAACTATTAGTCCAATAACACTTCCAAATTACACTTTTGGATATTATTTACAATATGAAGTATGTTGCAGAAATCAATTGGCTTCAAATTTAGCTACTCCCACAAGTGATGGGATTACAATTTTTGCCATAATTCCAGACCCTGGATTGGGACAAAACTCTACACCAGATTTTGGTAATTACCCAAATGATGCCTATTTCTGTGTTAATAATATTAAACAGTTTACTTATCCTGTAACTGATCCTGATGGAGACCAATTGGTTTTTTCTTTGGTAGCTCCATTAGATGAAGCTAGTGGATTTGGTACTTGTTCCAACTCTGCTCCTGGTTCAGGCGCATATCCATTTTATCCTGATTGTGTTTTTTCTACAGGTTATAGTGCGTCAAATATGATTGGAGGTCCTCCTAACTATCCAGCTATGTCAATTGATCAAAATACAGGTGAAATTACTGCTGCACCTACTGCGCAAGGGTTTTATGCATTTGCTGTAAGAGTAGAGGAATATAGAAATGGTGTAAAAATTGGTGAGGTCAGGAGAGAGTTGCAATATGCTGCTTTACCTTGTCAGGTCAGTATACCACCAACTTTAACTTTAAATGATAGTGCTGCGGTAAATTCTATATCAAATGCTAATATTGATTCTGTAAGCGTTGGGGTATATGTAGATGATAGCATTTGTCTTGATTTAGAAATTGGGGTAAACGATCCTGCTGATTCACTATATGCCTTTTTGTCTTCTACTGATTTTGATTTATTGACAAATTATGTTGCACCAGCACCTTTTAATGTTTTGAATCAAAACACTACTTGTTCTTACATTTTTAACATGTATGATTCCTTTGGTGATGGTTGGAATGGAGCTTCTGTTGATATTTCAATAAATGGTGTAGTTACCTATTCAGGAATTGGTGGCTCGTTTACAACTGGAAATTCTGCTTCTTATTCTATTAATGTCTCTAATGGAGACGTTATATCAATCCCTAGTGGTAGTTGGACTGCTGGAAGTTGGGACTCTGAGATTAGTTGGGATATTCAAGATTACAATGGAACAGTTTTGGCTTCTGGATGCCATCCTTCAGCTTTTTTATGTTCTTATACAGCTCCTAGTATTACGGTAACTTGTCCTTCGTCAAGTACTACACATGCTTACTTCAACTGGAATAATACTCCTGATAGTATGTTTTTCAATATATCAAATCTTACCCCATCAGGTTACATTGGGAACATTGGTAGTATATATTTAAGGTATTGTTGGATGCCCCCTTGTAATTATTTAGGTGACACATTAAAATTAGATTTAGAGGCCTACTCTGTAGATTGTTCTGGATATAACCCAATTGAAGCTGATATATATGTTCATGTAGATCCAGTTCCTCAGTCAACAGCAATTGATGTTCCATCACAAGTGACCATTAGTCTTGATGATACCATGTGTATTGATTTATTTGCTCAAGACGCCTTAAACCCAGATGATACTTTATTCATTCAGCCATTCTCTGCAAATTTTGATTTTCAAGGCACTTATGTTGTTCCTCAACAGGATTTATCAGGAAGACATTATTATGAGAATTTTAATGATTCAATTGGCAATACAGTGTACATGTATGGCTATAATTATGATCCCACTACAAATGTTGTTTATGCAGATTCATCAACAGTTGCTTTACGATATTGCTGGGTGACAGATTGTGACTATGTTTTTCAAGAAGAATTTGATTTAATATACACGGCTTATTCATCTGTTTGTGGGTCAGATACTATTCAGGCAACTTCACATGTTGAGGTGGAAATGCCTGTTGGGGTTGTTGAGGAAATTCCCAATACATTTACTCCAAATGGCGATGGTGAGAATGACTTTTATCAATTAGCTGGTCAAAGTGACCCATGTTTTGATGTTATGGATGTTAAAATCTTTAACCGATGGGGTAAGTTGGTGTTTTCATCAACTGATCCAAATTTCATGTGGGATGGAACTAATCTAAAGGGTAAAGATTGTGATTCTGGTTCCTATTTAGTTATTATTGATGGTACATTTGGAAGTACTTACGATAATAACGGAGTACGTCAACCTAACCCTGTGAAGGACGAATTCTGGATTCACCTTTTTAGATAATTCACTATATTTATAGTTACCCTAAGGGTAAATTTTAGCTATGATTGTGCGTTTTTTTGTTACGATTGGTCTTTTCTTTTGTTTGACTATTTCTTTTGCTTCTCATATTGTTGGTGGAGATTTAAAAGTAGTTATGGTTAATAGTGTAAGTGCTGGAGCCTATTATAATTTTCAATTACGCTTGTATAGAGATGATGTAAATGCTAATGCTGGTGTAAATATGCCTCTTTCAGCAGAAATTGGAATATATGATTTAGCTACTCACACTCAAGTTACGACACTATTATTACCAAGGACAAGTGTTTCTTTTGTGCCTTTGGGTGATGCTTGTTATACACCAGACCCAAACGTAGTTAAAATTGAAGAAGGAATTTTCACAAATACTAATGCATTATTATTACCAAATAATTCCAATGGATATTATGTTCAATACGAAAATTTTGCGAGGAATGGAATAATATCCAATATTCTAAATCCTGCTGGTACTGGAATTACCATTCTGGCAATGTTTCCAGATCCCGCATTAGGACAAAACTCGTCTCCAGATTTTGGTGTCTATCCTAGTGACGCTTATTTCTGTGTTAATAATACTAAAGTTTTTAACTTTCCAGTAACCGATCCTGATGGCGATTCTTTGTCTTTTTCATTAGTTACCCCTTTAGATGTAAATAATCAAACCAATGCTCAAGGTGGAGGCACTTCAGCAGGAGGAGGCAGTTATCCTTATTATCCTGAATGTAATTGGGCGCCAGCACCACCTGGTTCTCCTCCATATAGTGTTACGAATATCATTGGCGGCTCACCTCCAATGACAATAGACCCCGTAACAGGTGAAATTTCAGCAAGTCCAAATATCCAAAGCTTTTTTGTTTTTACTGTTAGAGTAGAGGAGTTTCGAAATGGAAATAAAATAGGAGAGGTGAGGAGAGATGTTCAATATGCTTCATTGGGTTGTCAAATAAATTATCCCCCTCAAATCACATTGGATGACACAGTTTCAGTATATGTAGATGATTCTGTTTGTATTGATTTAGAAACTTATGACACAGACAGCTTGGTTGACTTATATGTTCAGTTGAGTTCAACAGATTTTGATATTAATGGTACATATGTCCCACCTTATAACACTGGAAACAGTGCAGTAATGGGTTGTCAATACACTATTAATTTGGCTGACACCTACGGAGATGGTTGGCAAAGTGCCAGTGTAGATATCCTAGTCAATGGTGTTGTAGCATTAAATGCTACAATTTCATCTCAGCAAGGAGCAGCAAATTCTGAAACTTTTTGGGTTTACAATGGAGATGTTATAACCACATCTTGGAATCAGGGTATTCCATCAGGGTTATATGACTATGAATGTTCTTTTGTGATTCTTGACAACAATGGAACTCAAATTGCCATGGGGACCAACTCTAATAATTTTTCTATTAGTCCCCACACGGTATCCAGTTGCGCTGGAAATGTTTCTTACTACGCTTATGATAACTGGGGAGGTGCGCCTTCAAATACCATAACCTTTATTGAGCTAGATACGGCTAATGGTTATACTCATGGAATTGGAAGCGTACCCTTTCGTTTTTGTTGGACTCCATCATGTGATGATGTAGATGAAATTTACACTATCAATGTTGAAGCTTATAGCATGGGTTGTAGTGGTCCTGACTACACTTATGACAATATTAAGGTTGAGGTTTTGAATTCTCCACCACCTACTTTGCTTTATGTGCCTGATACTATGACGATTGTTTATGAGGATAGTATTTGTATCGATTTATTAGCTGAGGATACCATTAATGATGATGATACCTTATTCTTATACTTAGCCTCAGGAAATTTTAATTTTATCGAAAGTTTTGTGGCACCTGAATTGAATAGCAATGGAAATTACGAATACCATAATTTTAATAACATAATTGGAAATACCATTGAAATGATAAATTACAATTATGTAGCCAATTATACTTCTGTAACATCAGCAATTGGAGAAATTGGTATGCGCTTTTGTTGGTCTACCGATTGTGATTTTGTTTTTCAGCAACAGTTTGATATTTATTATGCTGCTTTTTCAACAGTTTGTGGTTCTGACACCATTTTTGATACTTCTTCGGTAAACATTTTACCTCCAGTAGGACAATTAGAGCCTGTGCCCAATATTTTTACCCCTAACAATGATGGACAAAACGATTTTTATGAATTAACTGGCGAACATGATCCCTGTTATGATGAGATGCATCTTGTCATTTATAACAGATGGGGAAAAATGGTTTTTGAATCAACAGATTCAAATTTCAAATGGGATGGAAAAAATCAAAATGGAAACGAATGTCCTGATGGACTTTACTCAGTTATAATTGATGGAACTTTTGGTAGTAGTTATGATCCTAATGGAGTTAGGCAACCTAATGTCATTGTAGATCAATACTGGATTCAATTAATCAGATAATCGTACAAAGCTTCGTATTTGGGAAGTACCTGACTTATGTCATAATTTTTTGCAGTTAAAAAAGCATTAGACTTAAATTTTTCCAGCTCTTTATCATCCGAAATTATTTTAAGCGTGTTTTTTGCCATCTCTTTAACGTCACCTACTTCTGATAAAAACCCGCTAAAACCATGTTTGACTACTTCTGGGACACCACCCGATGTAGTTGAAATTACAGGAACCCTACAAGCCATTGCTTCTAATGCAGCAAGTCCAAAACTCTCTTTAGAGGATGGTAAAAGAAAAACATCTGATATGTTTAGCACTTCTTTTGTAGATTTTAAATTTCCAAGAAAGTGAATATGATCTTTAAACTCAGATTTTCTAGCTTTTCTTTCTAGTTGATTTCTTTCTGGTCCATCTCCAACTAAAAGCAATTTTGCATCTATTTTTTTAGCTACTTTATTATAGGTTTTAATGACATCTTCAATTCGTTTTACTTTCCTAAAATTTGACACATGACATAGGATTTTTTCATTGTTTGGTGCATACCTTTTTTTGTAATATTGGTTTTTGCTCAATTGATATTCATCAATAGAAATAAAGTTTGGAATTACATGAATTTCTTTATTTATATCAAAAAGATCAAGCGTTTCTTCTTTTAAGCTTTCTGAAACTGCTGTCACCATATTAGAGTTATTTATAGAAAATGTAATAACAGGTTCAAATGATGGGTCCTTTCCTACTAAAGTAATGTCAGTTCCATGAAGTGTGGTAATAAATGGAATTTCAATATGTTGTTCTCTTAAAATTTGTTGAGCCATATAGGCAGCTGAAGCGTGCGGTATAGCATAGTGTACATGTAAAATATCTAATTTTTCATACTTTACTACATCTACTAACTTACTTGTTAATACTTGTTCATATGGAGTATATTCGAAGAGGGGATAATCAGATGGTACAACTTCATGGTAATATATATTATTTCTTAGTTCACCTAACTTTACAGGTTGACTGTAAGTTATAAAATGAACTTCATTCCCTTTAGCTGCTAAGGCTTTTCCTAGTTCAGTAGCAACGATTCCACTTCCACCAAAAGTTGGATATAATACAATTCCAATTTTCATTTAGTCAAATTTAACCAAATATAACGCCAAAAGTTGGAGTACTGCATGTTGATTTAATTATCTTAGCTTTTATCAAATTTTAGATTAAAATGGGCTTTGCTAAACAAAATTTAGATTTCAATAAGAATGAAGATGAAATGAAATTGAAAATTTCAAAATTGAATAAAAAGTTACAGATTATTCAAAAGGGTGGAGGAGATGCTAAAATTAAAAAGCACCACGACAAAGGTAAATTAACGGCAAGAGAACGTATTGATTGTCTTTTAGATAAAGGATGTGATTATTTGGAAATAGGGTCGTTTGCCGGTTATGACATGTACAAGGAACATGGCGGTTGTCCTGCGGGTGGAGTTGTGGTAGTTATTGGTTATGTGAGTAAGAAATTATGTGTTGTAGTCGCTAATGATGCTACTGTTAAAGCTGGAGCCTGGTTTCCAATTACTGGTAAAAAGAATTTAAGGGCACAAGAAATAGCCATGGAAAATAAATTACCTATTATTTATCTTGTTGATAGTGCTGGAGTTTATTTACCCATGCAAGATGAAATATTTCCTGATAAGGAACACTTTGGTAGAATTTTCAGTAATAATGCTAAGATAAGCGCGATGGGTATCCCTCAAATATCAGCTATAATGGGAAGTTGTGTTGCTGGTGGGGCATATTTACCCATTATGAGTGACGAGTCCTTGATCGTGGAGCATACGGGAAGTATCTTTTTGGCGGGGTCCTACTTAGTAAAAGCAGCTATTGGTGAGGTTGTAGATAATGAAACATTGGGTGGAGCTACTACACACTGTGAGATTAGTGGTGTAACAGATTATAAATGCAAAGATGATAAAGAATGTTTGTCTACTATTAGAGATATGATGGGTAGGATTGGTGATAATGATACGGCTGGATTCAATAGAGAAGAATCGAAAAAACCTGGCGAAAATTCTTCAAATCTTTATGGTGCTTTTCCCGTTCAAAGAACAGATAATTATGATGTAAAAAACGTTATTAAGTTATTGGTTGATGAATCAAAATTCACCGAATATAAATCAGATTATGGTAAAACGATAGTTTGTGCTTACGCTCGTATTGATGGGTGGTCTGTGGGAATTGTAGCTAATCAACGTCAAGTGGTTAAAACTAAGAAGGGAGAAATGCAATTTGGTGGAGTTATATATAGTGACAGTGCAGATAAAGCAGCTCGATTTATCATGAATTGCAATCAGAAAAAAATTCCATTGGTTTTTTTACAAGATGTGAGTGGTTTTATGGTTGGAAGTAGATCGGAACATGGAGGAATTATTAAGGATGGAGCCAAAATGGTTAATGCTATGTCAAATTCAGTAGTACCGAAATTCACTATTGTTATGGGAAATTCTTATGGAGCTGGTAATTATGCTATGTGTGGAAAGGCTTATGATCCAAGATTGATTGTTGGTTGGCCAACAGCTGAAATTGCTGTTATGGGTGGGGCTCAAGCAGCTAAAGTTTTACTTCAGATTGAAATGGCTTCTTTAAAGGCAAAAGGAGAAGAAATATCTAAAGAAAAAGAAGAAGAACTCTACAATAACATCAAGCAAAAATACGATGATCAAACATCACCTTATTATGCTGCTGCTAGGCTATGGGTAGATGAAATAATTGAACCATTGGAAACTAGAAAGTGGATTTCTATTGGTATTGCTGCTGCCAATCAAAATCCTGATATAAAGCCTTATAATGTTGGAGTTATTCAAACATGAATTATTCCCCATTGAATTTTTTGTAGCGCATCATTTTCAAACCAAAAACTGATGTTATTTTGTTTAAAGTAATACGTTGTTGAGGAATAATCTTCCTCATTGTATACATCACTTTCATAAGTTCCCAAATCTAAGGGTTCAATTTTTTTCAAGAAATCAATCTTGTTACAATTAAATAAATAAATGTCATTAATATGGAAAGCATCGCTATTTACAGTAATGCTTGATAATTTCCAGTTGTTTTCTTCATCAAAAGAGGCAGATAGTTCTAGGCTATCATAGTGAAGAATCCGTGAATTAAATTTACTTATTTTTTCTTGTATTAATTCGTCATCATCAGGTTGACCTATCATAGATATAAATTCGTCAACTGTTGATAAAAACTTAACATCACCTAATCCCTCTTTAGGTTTAATGTTGTAGTGATGCATATGGATGTTATTAAGTTATTCTAATAATCTTCTTAGAATTTTACCAACATTTGATTTTGGTAATTCGTCTCTAAAGCTTATACTTTTTGGAACTTTATAATTAGTGAGTTTAGTTCTGCTAAATTCAATAACTTCTTCTTCTGTAAGACTGTCATCTTTTTTCACAATAAACGCACGAACAAATTCAGTTCCATCTTCATTCTTTTCTCCTCTAACACCAACTTCTAATACTTTTGGATGTTCTGATATCGCTTTTTCTACTTCATTAGGATAAACGTTAAAACCAGATACCAAGACCATTTCTTTTTTACGGTCTACAATTTTGAAATAACCTTCTTCATCCATTATTCCTACATCTCCCGTCAAGAAGTATTCACCATGAAAACAGTTTTTTGTGTCTTCCTCTCTATTCCAGTAGCCCTTCATTACTTGTGGACCTTTAATCCCTATTTCACCAGGTTCACCTTGTGGAACCTCTTTTCTGTTGTCATCAAAAATTCTAATATCAGTATTTGGAAGAGGAAGTCCAATGGTTCCTTTTTTGTGTTTACCGTTGTATGGGTTAATAGTTGCTGCAGGACTAGTCTCCGATAATCCATAGGCTTCTAACAAAGCACATCCAGTTAATTCTTCCCATTCATCAGCCACTACATCTTGAACAGCCATTCCTCCACCAAGTGCTAACTTCATTCCGCTAAAATCCAGCTGTCTAAATACATCTTGATTCATGAGTCCAATAAATAGCGTATTCACACCAGTAATAGCAGTAAAAGGATTTTTCTTAAGATCTGCACAAAATGACTTCATATCCCTTGGGTTTGTGATGAGTATATTTTTAGCACCATACCTGAAGAAGGTAAGGCAATTGGCAGTTAAGGCAAAAATGTGATACAGGGGTAGAGCAGTAATTACGGTTTCTTTACCCTCATCGATGTTATTCCCAATCCATTCTTCTACTTGAGAAACATTTGCACAGATATTTCCGTGCGTTAATTCAGCACCTTTTGATACTCCTGTAGTTCCTCCAGTATATTGTAAAAACGCAGTATCGTCTAGCGTTAATTCTACATTATTTCCTTTTTTGCCCTTACAATCAGCTAATATGTTTTTGAGAGATAAGCTATTGGGTAGGCTGTACTTTGGCACCATTTTTTTAATCTTCCTAATCACAAAATTTACAATGCTACCCTTAAGTCCTCCAAGCATATCTCCAATAGTTGTTGTTATAACTAAATCAATACTAGTTTTGGAAAGAATTTTTTCTAAGTTAAATGCAAAGTTTTCAACGATGATGATGGCTTTAGCTCCTGAATCATTGTATTGATGAAGCATTTCTTCAGCGGTGTACAGAGGGTTGGTATTAACAATAACTAAACCAGCTTTAAGTGCAGCAAAAATTACAATAGGATACTGTAATAAATTAGGCATTTGAAGTGCTATTTTATCTCCTTTTTTAAGATTTGTTTTATTTTGAAAATACCATACCAATGCATCAACATGACTGGCGACATCATTGTAAGTGATTTCAACATCCATATTCTTGTAGGCAACTTGATTGCCAAACTTCTTAATAGATTGATCGTATATCTCAACAATATTTTTATAGTTAATTTCAGTTGTATGATTAACAAAATCTGGATAGCTCTTTAGCCAAGGAAATTCACTCATGATAATTTAATTTTCGATTTTAAATATAACTTTTGTATCTAATTTAGATAAATGTAATGTTTATGTCTTAATTTTTCAAATTCTATGCGTGATATACATATTCTTTAAAAACTTGAGGTTAATTAAATTAGATTTAATTGTTATTTTAGGGGTAAGAAATCATCAATACTAATGATTAAACTTAATGCAGAAAAGTAAATTTTTTATTTCATCTACTTTTATAAGATCCTGCTGCTTTACTGCAATAGTATTATTATTCCTTGATGTAAATTCTTATGCTCAAGATCCCATTTTCACACAATTTTATTCTAATCCAGTTTATTTAAATCCTGCATTTAGTGGTACAAATAAATGCCCAAGATTTGTCATGAATTACCGTAATCAATGGCCTTCTTTCCCTGGTGCATTTGTAACTACAGCAGCTACATTTGATAAGTACTTTGAAAGTTTAAAGGGTGGTTTGGGATTGTCGGTTATGAGTGATCAAGTTGGGAATGGAGTACTTGTTACTAATCAAGTAAGCTTTTCTTATGCTTATCATCAACATGTTTCAAGAACATTTACTATTAATTATGCGCTACAAGGATCATATATTCAAAAGGCTGCCAACACCAATAAAATGACTTTTGGTGATCAAATACATTCTCGTAGAGGATTTGTTTTTGGAACCCAAGAAGTATTGAATTTCGAGCCTGTTAACTTTTTTGATTTTTCTGCTGGTATTTTGGGTTATTCAGAAAATTTTTACATTGGTTTTGCAGCACATCATTTGTTAGAACCTGATGAAAGTTTACGGACTTCCTCTTTAAATGAGACCAGATTGCCCATGCGTTACACCATACATTTAGGTACTGAATTTGATTTAGCATCACACTCTTTGTATACTTCTAAAGGTGAATCCTTATCACCCAGTATTTTATTGTCAAAACAAGCTGAAGCTACCCAAATAAACTTGGGGTTATATTACAAAAAGGGAAATTATGTTGTTGGATTGTGGTATAGGAATAGAGATTCTTTTATACTAACATTGGGGCTAGAGACAGAACATTTAAGAATTGGTTATAGTTATGATATTACTACTTCACAACTAACTCCTCAATCTGGAGGTTCTCATGAAGTCTCTCTAGCTTATAAATTTTTCTGTAAACCAAAACAGAAGTCATACAGGACAATGTCTTGCCCTTCTTTTTAATGCTTTGTGATTAACCCATCATGCATGGTGATTTTGCGATCTGCCAAGTCTGCCAATTTTTGGTTATGGGTAACAATTACAAAAGTTAAACCATGATCCTCTCTAAGTTTAAAAAATAGATCGTGAATTTCATCTGCAGTTTTTGAGTCTAAATTCCCACTAGGTTCATCAGCTAAAATAATTTTAGGATTATTCATAAGTGCCCTAGCTATGCTGACTCGTTGTTGCTCACCACCAGATAATTCGTTAGGTCTATGGTTAATTCTATTTTCTAAGCCAAGGGTATTTAATAAAAAATTGGATCGTTCGGCAACTATTTTTTTAGCTTGTTTTCCAATAAAACCAGGCAAACAAACATTTTCAAAAGCAGTGAATTCAGGAAGTAAATGATGAAATTGAAAAACAAAACCAATGGATTTGTTTCTAAAACTAGCCAATTCCTTTTCTTGAAGTTTTGATACATTTTTTCCCTGTATTAATATATCTCCAGAAGATGGTTTTTCAAGGGTCCCTAAAAGTTGTAATAGCGTTGTTTTACCTGCTCCACTTTTACCAACTATAGAAACTATCTCTTTCTCATTTATACTTAAATCAATTCCTTTAAGAACTTGGAGATCTCCAAAATTTTTGGTTACTGCTTTAGTTTCTATCATTTTATAAATGTAAATACTTTATTTAATTGACTGATACATTGTCATTTATTTATTTGTTGAGAATTTTATTGATTAGATTTCATGATTGAATTTTCAAATTTTTACATTTACTGAAAATTTAAAAACTTACTAATGAATCTTCACGAATATCAAGGTAAATCTATTCTTAAAAGTTATGGTGTAGCCATACAAGAGGGAATTGTAGTAGACAATCCTTCCGATGCATTAAAAGCAGCAGACGACCTCAATAAGCAAACCGGTACAGAATGGTTTGTTGTTAAAGCTCAAATCCATGCAGGTGGTAGAGGAAAGGGTACCATTATAGAAACTGGTTCTCATGGAGTTGTTATTGCTAAAGGTAAGGACCATGTAGAACAAACAGTTAATGGAATTTTAGGTGGTCATTTAGTTACTGCTCAAACATCAAAAGACGGTAAAAAAGTTAACAAGGTTCTTATAGCTGAGGATGCGTACGCTCCAGATTTTGATAAAACAAGTGAATTTTACATGTCTGTTTTATTAAATAGAGAAACTTCAAGAAATATTATCATGTACTCCACCGAGGGAGGAATGAATATTGAAGAAGTTGCTGAAGAAACACCTCATTTAATTCATAAAGAAGAAGTTGATCCAAAAGTTGGAATTACTCCATTTCAATGTAGAAAAATTGCATTTAACCTTGGTTTAAGTGGTAAATCATTTAAAGAGATGGTAAAGTTTGTAAAATGTTTGTACGCTGCCTATGAAGGATGCGATGCTTCTTTATTTGAAATTAACCCTGTTTTGCGAACTTGTGATGATAGAATTATTGCTGTTGATTCAAAAGTAACATTGGATAACAATGCTCTTTTTAGACATAAAGATTATGCTGATTTACGTGATTTTTCTGAAGAGGACCCAATGGATGTTGAAGCAGATAAGGCTGGGTTAAATTATGTAAATCTTGATGGTAATGTAGGTTGTATGGTCAATGGAGCAGGATTAGCCATGGCTACTATGGATATCATTAAACAAAGTGGTGGCGACCCAGCAAACTTTTTGGATGTTGGAGGTACTGCCGATGCTGACAGAGTGGAGAAAGCTTTTAACATTATACTTAAAGACACCAATGTTAAGGGTATTTTAGTCAATATTTTTGGTGGTATTGTTAGATGTGATAGAGTTGCGAATGGTATTGTTCAGGCCTATAAAAGTATTGGTAATATTCCTGTGCCTATAATTGTTAGACTTCAAGGTACCAATGCTGAAGAAGCTAAATCTATAATAGATAACTCTGGGTTAAACGTTCATTCTGCTATTACACTTAGAGAGGCTGCAGACAAGGTGAAGGAGTTAATAAGCTAATACTCGTAGATGGTAATGCCACTTCTAAGCTTTGGTTCAATCCATGTACTTTTGGGTGGCATAATTTGATTTAAATCTGCAATGTGTATTATTTCCTCCATTTTATGAGGGAATAATTTCAGCAAAATTGCATTTGAATTTTTTTCTATCCTTTTTAGGACTTGATCATTAGTATTTAAGCCACTAATAAATTCAACTCTTTTATCTTTTCTTAAATCTGGTATGTTGAGTATGGGATTTAGAATAAAATCTGAGACAATTTGACTGTTTAGTTTCTCTTTATAATTCAGTTTATTTAATAGTTCATCCTTTAAAGTAATTAAGTGCCAATTCCCATTTAAATACAATCCAATTTCCTTTTTGTTTTTTGGATTAGCCATTTGAGTGCCTAAACTTTCAATATGAAAAGATGTAGATAGATTTTGCAAAAAACTTGTATCATCAAGGGGAGAAATGTTTTTAACAACCCTATTAAATTCTATAATATTTACATCTTTAAAATCAATAAACATGGATAAGAAAAATTGACTGGATTGTTGATTTTTGTGGTCGTCATGATACAATTTTGATGATGCTGCTCTGTGGTGACCATCTGCAATGTAAATTTTATCTATTTCTTTAAATGCGAAAATTATCTCGTTAATTGAAGTTGAGTCATTAATGATCCATAATTCATGATTTTTTTGATCAGTTGTAGTGAATTCATACTCAGCTCTTTCTTTTGTTTTTTTAGAAATGATCTTTTTTACAATTGATGGGGTGTCATAAGAAAGTAATACTGGTTCAGCATGAAATTGACAAACATCTAGGTACTTTTTAAAGAGTTTTTCTCTTTTTAATAACGTGTTTTCATGTTTTTTAATGACGTCATTTTCATAGTCTTTTACAGAAGCGCCAGCAATAAGCCCAATAAAACTTCCAATTGAGGATGATTGTTTATATACATAAAATGACTTTGTACTTTCTTGAACAAATAACTTGTTTTTTTTGAATTGGTCATAATTGTTTTTCACCAACTTAAAACGCTCAATACTATTGGGTTTAGTTCCATGATCTTTTTTAAACTCTGGATTGATGACATGTAGAAAAGAGTAGGGGTTAGTTTCTAATTTTGCTTTAAGATGACTCTTTTCATAGGTATAATATGGCCTAGAGGAGACCAATTGCACCTTGTTTCTTACAGGTCTTACTGCTTTAAATGGAGTAATGTTTGCCATGTATTTGGCAATTTACCAAATTTATTTTTGGTAGAAGTCTTTAATTTTATCTGCTAGTTCTGTGCCAATTCTATCTTGAGCTTCAGATGTTGCTGCTCCAATGTGTGGAGTAAAAGAGGTGTTGTCCAATGCCAATACATCAGTCCTAGGAGTTGGTTCACCAACAAAAACATCAAGTGCGGCAGCAGCGACTTTACCATTATTTACGGCATTTATTAAATCATCTTCATCTATGACCCCTCCTCTTGCTGCGTTTACAATCATAACTCCATCTTTCATAATATCAAATTCAGCTTTAGTAATAACTGGTTTTTTATTTGCAGGCATAGGCACATGTAACGATATGTAGTCAGCTTGTGCTAAAAGTTCATTTAAACTGGTTGTTTTTATAGCTATTTCAACGCTTTTATCACCAATTTCAATAGTTAACTCTGCCTCTGGTATGAATGGGTCATAGGCCAAAATTTTCATTCCATTTCCTAAAGCATATTTTGCCGTAAATTGACCAATTCTTCCAAATCCAATTACACCAAGTGTCTTTCCTCTTAGTTCTTTACCTTTAGCATATTTCTTTTTTAACCCTTTAAATGAGTTATGACCATCAACGGGCATATTTCTATTTGAATCGTAAACAAATCTGGAAATGTTAAATAAGTGTGCCATGACTAATTCTGCTACAGACTGTGAAGATGCAGCAGGTGTATTAATAACCAATAATCCCTTTTCCCTTGCATAATCAACATCGATATTATCCATGCCAACTCCACCTCGACCAATTATTTTAAGAGATGAACATTGGTCTATGATGTCTTTTCTTACTTGGGTTGCACTTCTTACAAGAATTACCTCTATATTATTACTGTTGATGTAATCAATAAGAGAATCTTGTTCAACTTTATCAGTTATTACATCAAACCCAGCACTTTTTAGTTCGTTTATTCCTGAGTTAGATAACCCATCATTTGCCAAAACTTTCATTCTTTATCCTTTTTTTGTGGTTAATTCTTTCATTACATCTACTAACACTTCAACGCTCTCTTTAGGCATAGCATTATACATTGAAGCTCTGTATCCCCCTACTGATCGATGTCCTTTTAAACCGCTTACATTTGCGTCATTTAGCATTTGCTCAAATTCATTAGAGAGATTATGATCATTTAGGGTAAATGTTGCATTCATATTGGATCGGTCTTCAACATTTGCAGTTCCACTAAAGAGTGGGTTTCTGTCAATTTCGTTATATATTAAATTAGATTTTTCCATGTTTATTTTTTCAATAGCATCTAAACCTCCAATTCCTTTCAACCATTGCAAGGTGAGCATTGAAGTATACACTGCAAAAACAGGTGGAGTATTAAACATAGAATCTTTTTCTGTGTGTGTTTTTAGATTTAACATAGTTGGAATGGGTACAGTGCTATTACCGAGTATGTCTTTTTTAAGTATGTAAAGTGTTGTTCCTGCAGGTCCCATGTTCTTTTGAGCTCCAGCATATATTAAGTCAAAATCATCGATATTAATTTTTCTTGAAAAAATATCAGATGACATATCACAAACTAATGGAATTTCCCCTTTATAAAATTCTTTGATTTGAGTGCCAAATATGGTGTTGTTAGAAGTTACATGGAAGTAATCAATATCATCACCCAAATCATAACCTTTTGGTATATAATTAAAGTTAGTATCTTCAGATGAAGCAATAATCTTAGACTCTCCCATGAAGTTAGCCTCTTTGGCCGCTTTTTTCGCCCATGATCCTGTGACTAAGTATCCCCCTCTTTTATGAGACCTCATCATGTTGTAAGCTGCAGTTAAAAAACCTAAACTTGCCCCTCCTTGAAGGAATAGAACATCATAATTTTCAGGGATGTTTAAAATTTCTTTAACCAACGACCTTGCCTCCTCCATAACATCAACAAAATCTTTACTTCTATGCGAAATTTCAATAAGTGAAAGATTTAGGTCATTAAAATTTTCAATGCTTTTTGCTGCTTTTTGGAATACTTCTTTGGGAAGAATACAGGGTCCTGCGCTATAATTATGTACTTTGGCCATGTTGTTTAATTAGTTTTGACAAATGTGTAAAATTTATTTTAATTGATATTAAAGTTTAATTTTAAATTATTGACAACTTTTGGAAACTTCAACGTTATATGAAATATGATTTTTAAGAATGTTATTTATTTATTGAGTCTAATTTGCTTTACAATCCAAAGTTTTGCTCAAAATCTTACACAAAAAGAAATTTTCATTTCGAATCACCTGATTGAACAAAATAAAATGGTTTTGTTAGTAAATAACAACAATTTAGATACTAACTCAATAACATACATTAATGATGTTCAAAAAACTTTTGAAAATGCTTTTTTTAATCAAATAGAAGGTAAAGGACTTACTTGTTATGTGCTTGTTGATGTGAACAATGACATTAGAAATTTTAGTTTAAATTATAAGTCACTGCCAACTTCAGACTTCAATTCAATTTTTGGAAATAACAAGCAAAATATATTAATCAATTCTGCTGGTGAAATTATATTTGAAAATATTGCACCAGATGATCTAAGAATTTCTATCGCAAATCAACTAAAGAGAAGGTGAGAAATATTTTAAAGCATTATATTGTTTCTATATTGTTATTAATCAATACTGGTTCTTATTATTCTCAAGTAACTGCTTCTGATTGTATTGATGCTGTTAATATATGTACAAACCTTGGGTTTCAAATTTCACCTAATGGTGTTGGTGCTGTGAATGAACTAACTGGTCCATTGGGTTTTTCTCCATATATCCATCAATTGTCTAATCCAGAGTATGATGGGTTTTTCAACCTAAATCCTTGGGGCACCACAAATCAAGGTTGTTTAATGGATGGTGAAAAAAACAGCACTTGGATGATTATAAATGTAGCTACTACTGGAACTTTGGAAATGACATTTGGTGCAGGAAGTGGAGCTACTGCTCAATCAGGTTATTATGATTGGGCAATGTGGACATATGGTCCAAATAGTTGTGCTGATATTACAGGTAATACGTTAGCGCCTATTAGATGCAACTGGAATGGTTCTCCTACAGGAGGTACGGGAATCGTAAATAATATACCAGCAGGTGGTTCCTCATCAAATTATGAACCTGGTCTTAATGTTGTTTGTGGAGATAAATTTATTTTGTGTTTTTCAAATTTTAATAGTGTTTCAACAACTGTTCCTATTGTTTTTACTGGTACTGCAACCATCAGTTGTAATACATTTATTCCGATTGTTGTAAATGATGATACGATCTGTGAAGGAGATTGTTCAAACTTAACTGCTTCTGGGGGTAATACATATACATGGAATTCATCTCCTTTTTTAAATTCAACTACAGGTGCAAATGTTCAGGCTTGTCCTACATCTCCAGGAACTTATGATTTTATTGTTAATGGAACTGGAAATTGCGGTTCGGGTACCGATACCGCAACAGTTACTGTCCTTCCTTTGTCTAATGCATTTTGTAATCCTGTTAATTGCATGATGCAGAATTTAAATTATTCGGTTTCTAATTGTGATAGCCAAGGAAACTTTGATATTTCAGGTAGTGTTGAGTTTATTAATGAGCCAACTACAGGGAGTTTGATTGTAAAAAATTGCTCTGGAGATTCTGTTATACTAAGTCCTCCTTTTGCAAGCCCTATGAATTACAATATAACTGGAATACCAGGAGATTCTACATCCAACTGTGTTTTAACTGCTTACTTTACAGATTCTTCTCAATGTTCTATCCAAAGTACTGCATTTACAGAACCCTCATGTTTCTGTAATGTCACTAATGTAAATTTTTCATTCTCAGCCTGTGATACTGTTAATCAAACATTTGATATTTCTGGCTTTGTAGATTTTTTAATTCCTCCAACTACTGGTCAATTAGTAGTAAAAAATTGTTCTAATGATTCCGTTTTCTTTAATCCACCCTTTGTAAGTCCTACTTCATTTACAATTAATAATATTGTAGGAGATGCCACCCAGAATTGTGATTTACAAGTTTATTTCACAGATGACACAAGTTGCAATTATGTTTCATTTCCTTTCCAAGAACCCGATTGTTCACTACCATGTTTTATTACTGATGTAACTTTATCTATGGATTCTTGTTCTTTGTCTGGATTACATTACAGTGGGCAAGTTGTTTTTCAAAATCAGCCTAGTTCTGGACAACTCATAGTTTCTGATTGCAACGGTAATCAACAAGTTTTTAACGCTCCTTTTTCTTCTCCAACGCCTTATGCCATTCATAATGTGACACCTAATGGTCTTCCATGTGCTATGACAGCCTATTTTACAGATGACACTTTGTGTACTTATTCAACCCCTTTTACACCTGAAGATGTTCCTTTTATTAGAATAAAAATGGATACAGCTTTATG
>CAJWIX010000018.1 GCA_913042175.1 uncultured Flavobacteriales bacterium | reverse complement strand
TAAGGACCTACCTTTATATCATGAAATTTAAGATTAAAGCTTATTTACTCCTACCATTTTTTTTGTTAGGGTGCTTTATACCTGCCTTCCTGCAGGAAAGCACAACAGATCCGTTTGAGCTATATACACAGGATAAAAACAACAAAATATTAATTATTCCTTTTGAAGAAAAAATGTATGCTTCAAGCATAGATCACGCTATAGCGGAGTCAAATAATATGCCATACAGAGACGTTAAAGAATCGCTAAGAAAAAGCACGGCTGAACAATTATTATTGTCACTCACTCAAAAAACTCCAGCTGTTTCATTAGCTCATCATCAAGATAGTGCAAATAAAATGCTAAACTATATCTACAATAGCATTGGGTTTAAATATGATTTAATCAAAACAAAAGATACTGCAAACGAAGAGCTTTCAAAAAAAGAGTTGATAAAAGACAAGCTCCATAAATTTGTAAATCAAATACATGTTGAAGAGCACCATGAAAAAAAGGAGTATGATCGGGGAAATATTACAAGAGGTGAGATTCAAACTTCAAGTCACTATGCGGAAAGATTTATGAATGTTGTAATTAACAACCCCAATCTTTTAGATGATTTACATTTAAATTATCAAACAAATTATTTTGTCTTTATCAATGAATTTCACATTGGACAATCTTATGTAAAAAAAGAAGATAACTATAATTCATACCGACAATTAAATGTGCACTATACCATTTTGAATAAAAAAGGAAAAGAAGTAGATGCAGGAATTGCTGCTACTGAAATGCCTAGTGATGTTTATAATTTAAATAAAATCGAAAAAATTTATTTAGCTCAAATTGCTGAAGGTGTTTGCTCTTTTGTACCAGATCCAGTATTAGAGAAAAACACAATCAAAAAAGAAGCTGAAGACAGTAAAAAAGCCAAAAATCAGAGAAAAGTTATTCATGGTTTAGTTTCAGATTAGATTAATCGTAAACCATTATTTTTTTGGTGATTGTCTCACTATCGTTGTAGACTTTTATAAAATATATCCCCTTACTTAAACCATCTACAGTGAATTCAACTCTTTCTGCAAGTGCACTGAATGGTGAGTCTAATATTAGTTGACCATGAGTGTTATACAATGAGAGGTTTCCATTCATATTTTTAGGGACTCTTAAAGTAAACTGTCCATCATTGGGGTTTGGGAACAAAACAAGCTCTTGTAATGATGAAACACCAAGGCAGCTATCTACTAAAATTTGAACTGAAGCCCTTTCACCCTGACATGGAAGTTCGGATACTTGCCAATTATAAAAGAAATAATATTGGTTTTGATCCATAGAATTACCAGTAATAGAAATAAGATTCGGAATGGTATAAGGATAGTTTACATTTGAAGTGGAACGGAAAAAACTAACAACAGAGCCAAACCCCATCCCAATTTTATAATTTCCGGGGAATAGCAGTGTGTTAAAAGAAAGCGTATGAACGCCATTTGATGAAAACTGAAATACTTTTTTAAATACAACTTGGTCATTTTCATCTAAAATTTGGATTGTCCGATTAAAGCCGCCAAAACATTTTACATCTATGCTTGATAAGTAAAGCGGCTTATATACTGTAAAATCAGTAAAAACATTTGAAGTGAAATTAGTTCCCTGGCCATTAAAATTAGGAATTCCCACCTGTTGGGCTACAGTAGTGGTTGATGTTGAAACAAAAAATGTGGTATCACTTATTATCTGTGACGAGTTGAATTCATTAGACACAAGAAATGGCGTTATATCGCCTTCTTTTTCGAACCAGTTTAGTTGGGCATTATTTTCTGAAGCTAACGTAACCTGCTCTCCTTGACATATCCCTAAATCTGCAATAATTGGGGCTGGAGATAGATCAATTTCAACCATTTGATTTTTTACAACTGAATCCTCATTTGCAAGATTAAATACTTTTAAAGCTACATCATAAGTGCCGTTTTTTGAATAGGCATATGTAGGGTTTGATGTAGTATCGTCAATTATACCATCTTCATTAAAGTCCCATTCCCACTTGTTTGTAAAACCTTGGGTCTCATCACTAAATTGAATAAATCCTGTACAACTAAGGTTTTCACTTGAAGAAAAATCAGCTGATAATGGAGAGCTCATATAATCCATTAAACATTGCATTGAAGCTCTTGCGTTTATTCTACCTGACCCCAATAACCCATTGTAAGAAGGATTAAAAGAGGTAATTTCATCACACTCATCTTGCAAACAATCAATAATAACATCATTTTCTACATTAGGAGCATAGGATTTCATTAAACCCAATAGTCCAGAAACCATAGGGGCAGCCATAGATGTCCCTGTTTTTGAAGCATAAGTAGAAAAAGGAACAGTACTAAAAATCCCACTTCCTGGAGCACTTACGTCCACCTGAGTTCCATAATTTGATGAATTTACTTTTACATCAGAAGAATTGGTATTCGCTACACAAATTACATTATCATAACAAGCTGGATATCTGGGAGAAGATGCCAAATTATTGTAATAATTTCCTGCTGCTGCAACAACTATTATTCCTTTATCAGTTAACCAATTAACCACCTCTTGATTTGTATTTGAATAAGTTCCACTTGACCAAGAACAGTTGATTATATCTGCATTATTTATACCAGCATAGTATAAGCCATCCCAGGTGTTGCTTAAACTACCTGAGGCGTTAGCAGCTTTTAAGGCCATGATAGAAATTCCATTTCCTATAGAGGAAACACCTATGTTATTATTAGTCTCTGCTCCAGCAATCCCAGCTACGTGAGTGCCATGGTCCCAATTACTTGAAGCATTCAATGCGCTTGGATCATTATCATTTTGGCCTGTATCCCAACCATTTATATCATCTATGTAACCATTTAAATCATCATCAATACCGTTGTTGGGAATCTCGTCTTCATTAACCCATATTATATTTTGTAAGTCTGGGTGTGAAATATGAACCGCATCATCTACAACAGCTACAACAATTTTACTATCTCCCACAGAAATGTCCCATGCTGAGGGAGAATTTATTCGCGTGTGCCACCAAGAGTTACTGTAATAAGGGTCATTGGGAATAAATTCAATTTCATCATTTAATATTTTTTCTGCGTAATTTAAATTACCATTCCTATTTAAATCATCGATTTGAGTTGAAATATCCATTTTTTTATTTAACTGAACTAGGAAGGTGTTTGATAAAGGCATAGACTCAATAGCAAGAGGGAAAGGGCGAGAAATGGCAGCTATGTCTAATGAATTAAGTTCAGGAAGGAAATCAAAAAATGAAACAGGTATGTCTTTACTATTACTATTTATTTTTTCCCATTGTTCACTGGAGAGAATAGTATTTGATTTTAATTGAATATAAAATCGATCCGTAATTTGAGCGTTAACAAAAACAATAAAAAATGAAAGTAATAATGAAATTGAAATTTTAAACACGCATGAAAATAACAAAATCCATGCTAAACTGATAATCTATTTAAGCTAAACTTAAATACCAGGAGAATATCCCTTATATAAAAATTGATTATTGGTCTGTATTCTAAAGACTACTTCTATCGCCCCCATGGTATTGGTGGCTGGCAATAATTTAGATAAGGTCATATCGTAACTTATCCCAATAGCATAATCTTTTATCTCAAATAAGACACCTGGACAAAGTGCATCCCCATAACGCCAAACGCCCCCCAATGCTATAGCTGATTCTTTATTATAACCAGTAATTTTTGAAGCTTCCTTAATTCTAATTCTGTAATATGCCCCAAGAATTATTTCTAAATTCGGCCCTTGAAGTTGAGTTAAAAATGAACCCATAATTCCTGTTCTTGTGTGAGGTATTCCTAAAAATCCTTTCCCATAGAGACAATAACGTTGTTGTACAGTATCATTTAAAATAGAATTATAACTATTTGGAGAAAGAATATTGTAAGTAGATAACCCAACTTGAATATGAGTTTGATCATATAATGACATATAACCCTCTTCTTTTCCATAAGTAAATGCAATCCCCGTTGCTATGTTATAGTAACCAAAAGCGTTTTTTGCAAAATTTTCACCAGAACTGATATTTGGATCATGGTACTCTCCATTAAATTGACTTCCCCACATGATATTACTAGGATCTATAGTCAACTGATTATAAGTATTTAAAAAACCCAAAGAAAGTGATGAAGTGTTGCTTAATTTGATAACACTTGATAATCCAAGATTAAAAGAGTTTTTCTTTAAAAACCCATCTCCAGCATCATCAGCATTAGCTGCAAAACATATACCTAAATTCCCTTTTTTCCACTTTTCAACTCCTATTTTAAAATCAGAGAAAAAACTATAGGTTTCAAATGCATTATTGATATTGGTCCACTGACTTCTTGTAGAGAACTGAATTCTTGAATTTCCATGATAATTACCTATTAGTCCAGGGTTATATAAATAATCATGTTCAGCAATTTGAGTAGTGTGAATGTCCTGAGCATGTACAATCCTAATAGAAAAAAAGAGGACAAAACATGATATAACTAAAGCTCTTTGTTTACTCATTTTATTAAAGATATTGTTCCTTTTTCTTTAAATGGCATTCCATTTGTATAAATACCATTAAGGTAATAAACATATGTTCCAACATTTTGTATTTGATTCCTATATTTTCCATCCCATAAACATGCTTGACTACAACAACAATCAGCATTAAATATTAACTCTCCCCATCTATTAAATATAGAAAATTCCATTTCTTCTATACCTCCACCCATAACTCCAATATAATCATTTACACCATCTCCATTAGGGGAGAATCCGCTTGGCACAAAATGAGTTGATTCATACAGCATTAATACCTTTACAGATACTATAGAGTCACATCCATTTGAAGCTTGTAAATAAACTATTCCTTCAAAATCAGATTCAATTAATACAACTCCAGCAATATCTAGTGACTGTCCAACATAAATAATAGTATCAATATATGCTGTATCTGGTACTATCTCTGTAACATTAATGTTTATTATAGAATCACATCCGTTAGGTAAAGAAATAATTTCTTGTCCAATAGGATTATTTCCGTTGTAAATAACCCCATTTACAACTATAGAATCACCATAACATAATGTGGTTTCAATATTGTGTGTTATTTGATTTTGTATAGTTAATGTCACTGTTACTGTACTGTCACATCCCAAAGCACTGGTAAATATGTGTGTGCCTGTTGTGTTATTCGCATCGTAAGTTACTCCATCATATACATAACTACCATTTGAACATATCGTTGGATTTATACTATTCGTTATGGCTGCTAACTCCGTTACCGTAATGGTAACTATACTATCACAACCCCCAGCTAATGTAAATGTCTCTTGACCTGTCGGATTACTTCCATCATAGGTCGTACCATTAACAACTATAAATCCACCATTACATAGTGTTGTATCTAAACTACTATTTACTGTACTACAGCATGAAAATCCTGTTAAATAATCATCTCCACATGTTACATCAGCAACAGCAGTTCCTGATGAACGAAAATCACCATCCAAATGAATGTTTTCTACACAACCCTGAAGCGTTACTGTTATTGTCCTTATATATGTAGATGAACCAAAACCAAACCAATCATCATCTGACTCATAGCTTAAAACATCAGACCTGTTACTGTATCTACTTGAAAAATAAGTAACCGCTGTGCCCGTTCCAATCGAAGAACCAGTATATCCAGTTAGTGGGTCATAACCAGGCCTAGTTAACGTAGGAGTAAATGCAGGTGATGTAAGTACAACTGGTGCTGTCCCTGTGCTATTTGAAAAAATTAAAGCAAAGCCATAACTATATCCATCAAGTGTGCCAACTCCAATTTTACATTCAATATTAAACGTAGTTGTGTTATTCCCATTATTGGTTGATGTAACACTTAGAATTTCTGTATCATGACAAGCAAAAGAAATTACTTGTATGAGAAGAAAAGTGAATAATAAGGTTCTTTTTATATTCAAAATTTTAAAATAAAATTGTGAAAAAGTTCCGCAAGTTAGAATATTTAATTAAATAATTAAAATTAATTCTCACACATTACCCCTTTGATAGGGTTGCCTGTACAACCACTTGGAAATGATGTCTTCATCAACAATGACAAAGTAGGAGCTATATCTGTTATTTGAGTTCTTTGATCAATACATTTGTTTTTATTTACGCCTTTTCCATAAAAGAACAATGGTACATGAGTATCATAATTATAGTGAGTTGCATGAGCAGTTCCTGTAGTTTTACTCCATTCTAAATAGCCTGGGCTTAGCACTAAAAATATATCACCAGATCTTTTTGGATGAATCCCATTAGTTAACATGCTTTTTTCATTTGACATAAGTCCTTTTGCTACATTTTCTTTGTTGTAAACACTATGAATAAATTCTTTTTTCTCTAAAAAAAATTTAACCTGAGTATATACTTGGTTATAACTAATTTTTAAAGAATCCATAACTGGAAAATTTAAATAATACTGCATATTAATCTCTCTTGATATTAAATTTGAAGAGCCTAAAGTTTTGAGCAAATATTGATTGACCTCAGCAAGAAGCTCTCTAGAACTAAAATGCCCGCCATTAAGTTTTCTTTTTTTAACCACATCTGGTGATGTTCCAGCACCATGATCAGCCGTTAACATTAAGGTATATTTACCTTTTCCAATAGATTTGTCAAAATAAGAGAACATTTGAGCTAATATTTCATCAAGTTTGATGTACATGTTTTTAGTTTGTTCAGCGTCAGGACCATATTGGTGACCTACGTAATCTGTGGCGGAAAAACTAACGATAAGTAAATCTGTATGGGTATCTTTTCCGATTCCTTCTTGATGAATTAATTCTTTTGAAAAATCCCACAAAATTTGATTCCCCTTAGGGGTTGATTTTATAGCAGAAGGCCCCATTTTTTTATACATCTCTTGTAAATTCAATGAGAAAGAAGAGCCTTCCCAAATTCCATTCATGTAAGACTCAACTGGATTGACATCACTGAATTCCTTTATCCACATGGGAAATTTACTGTTGTAAAAAGTACTTGTTATCCAATCACCTTTTGAATTCATCCAAAATGCTCCATCTGCTGAGATACCAGCTGATAAAATTGCCCCCCTATCTTTTAAGGACACACCAAACACTTTAGATGATGAATCAACTGTTTTTAATTGATCTCCAATAGTTGTGGATAATAAGTTTCTTGGTGACATATTCCCATCACCACGATTAACATTATCATGAGGTTGTTGACATAAGCATAATGTTTGTGCTTTCCAATCTCCTGCACAATAAACAGGCTTTAAACTATCTCTTGTATACCAGCTATTTCCAATGATTCCATGGACGGAAGGAGTGGTTCCAGTAAAAATACTTGCATGACCTGGGCCAGTATAAGTAGGAATATAATTATAATATGTATTTCTACAGAATACACCTTTTTCATGTAACTTCTTAAACCCATCTTGCCCATATTCATTCCAAAAGCGATAAATATATTCATACTTCATTTGATCTACTACTACCGCTATTACCGCATTGGGCTTATTCAGTTGAGCAGAAAAGGATGTTGTAATCAATAGCACCCAAAACAAAAAGTAATTTCGCATTAAGAAGATTTATAGACTAATATCCTCAAATATAAATAAGTTATAGCCTTGAATTTGATGTTTTATCACTTTTTGATTAGAATTACAATTGTTACTCTTGGTAAAATTACAATCAGTTCGTTTTTTTCTTCTCAACTATTTTAAACAATTAGTTTCAAATAATGCTTAAATTGAAATACATTTATCCTATTCAATTTCAAATTATGAAAAAATTTATTCCCTTTTATCTTATTCTTTTATTGTTGGGCTTTTCTTTGACCATTTTTAAATGTTCCAATAAAAAAATAAGCTCCTCTCCCAGCCTTTTCACTGAAGTTATTTCTGGCTATTCTGGAGGTGTTATTTCCAACAATTCTTCCATAAAATTACGATTTATGGATCCAGTAAAATCAGAGGTTCAAGATGCTGTTATCAATGAGGAATTATTTCAATTTGAACCTGAAATCAAAGGGTCCAATAATTGGGTGGATGACTATACTATTGAATTTATTCCTGATGAATTATTAGTTTCTGGAACCGAATTTGAGGGGTTTTTCGATATAAATAAAGTGATAGAAAATAAAAACTTACCGTCTTTTTCTTTTGAATTTCAAACCTTAAAGCAGTCTATATTTCCTAATCTAATAGGCTTACAACAAGCCTTTGAAGACAGCTACAAATATTTAATTTACAACGCAGAATTAGAAACAGCTGATTATGCTGATTTCGAAAGCATTCCATCTGTAATTAAAGCTACTCAAGATGGGACACCACTTACTGTGAAATGGGAGTTTTCTGACGAAAATAATAAACATAGATTCTACATAGATAGTATTGTAAGATATGAAAACGAAAGTTCTGTTCAGATTTTTTGGGATGGATCTTCAATAAATTCAAGTGAAAAAGGAAATCAAAATATTACTATTCCGGCATTAGGAGATTTTAAGCTAATTAACATCACCACCAGAAATTTACCTGACCAAAGAATCTCTTTACATTTTTCTGATCCAATCAAAACCAATCAAAACCTCAAAGGTCTTATTTCGCTTAAAAACCATAACGGCAGTCTTTCCTACTCTATTGAGGGTAATGATATTCATGTTTATAGTAATCAATCATTGGTGGGAGATCACACCATTAATATTGAAAAAAGTATACTAAACACATTGAGAAAACCATTAAAACAAAGTCATGAACAAAATATTCATTTTGACAACATCAAGCCTGCAGTTGAATTAGTAAGCAATGGTGTTATTATGCCTTCTACTAATGGATTGATATTCCCATTTAAAGCGGTTAGCCTTAAAGCAGTTAATGTAAAAATTATCAAGATTTATGAAAACAACATTGTTCAATTTCTTCAAGACAATCATTACAATGGATATTCGAATATTAACAGAGTTGGGAATATAGTTTATAAAAAAGCAGTAGATCTAATAAGTGATAAAGCTATAAACTATGCCAATTGGAATACTTTTTCTTTAGACCTATCAAAGCTAATCAATGTTGAAAAAGGAGCAATATACAGGGTTGTTATTGGATTTGATAAAAGTCAATCTTTATTCCAATGTGAGGATGACGGAAATGATGATGAAAACTTGACGGAATATAGTATTAACGATAAAGACATAGAGACTTTTTCAGGCCCAGGAAGATACTATAATGATATGGACTATTATGACAATTACTATTATGATTGGTATGAAAGAGATAATCCATGTAACCTGTCCTATTACAGAAACAGAAGTAATATAATTGCCACTAATGTACTTTCCTCAGACTTAGGAATAATAGCAAAAAGTGCTGAAGGTAGGTTCTTAAATGCCTATGTTACCAACTTAAAAAGTACAGCTCCAATTGCAAATGTCACTATTGATATTTTGGATTACCAAAGTCAAAAGATTGCCAGTTCAACGACAGATGAGAACGGAATGGTTAAAATAGATTTGAGTAAAAAACCATTTTTACTAGTAGCCAAAAACAATAATGAAAGAGGTTATTTAAAATTAGATGATGGAAACTCATTGTCTTTAAGCATGTTTGACGTAAGTGGTCAACAAATCAAAAAAGGCATAAAAGGATATATCTACGGAGAAAGAGGAGTTTGGCGTCCTGGAGATTCTCTTTTCCTCTCATTTATATTAGAAGATAAGGAAAACCTATTACCTGAAGACCAACCTGTTGTATTCGAATTGTTTGGACCTGACAATCAACTTAGACAACGAAAAGTTAGAACACATGGGTTAAATGGATTTTATGATTTTAGAACTGCTACCGAAAGTAATGACAAGACTGGTAACTGGAGAGCACAAGTCTCTGTAGGAGGGTCAATATTCAGTAAACTAGTTAAAGTAGAAACCGTTAAACCCAATAGACTAAAAATCAAAATGGATTTTAATGGTAAAAAAATAGTTGACCCCTATGAAAATAAAGATGGAACTATACAGGTGAATTGGTTACATGGTGCCATTGCTAAAGATTTATTTACCACAGTTGAGCTCAATTTAATCAGTGGGAAAACTTCTTTTGATGATTATTATGGATATACTTTTGATGATCCGTCCAAAAATTTCTATGCTAATGATGAAGTAGTTTACGAAGGAAATACAGATGAAAATGGACAAATTAACTTTCAACCTGATATCAGCATAAAAAGTAATGCTCCTGGTATGCTTAGGGCCAACTTTAAAACACGTGTTTTTGAGAAAGGTGGAGATTTTAGTACCGATAATTATAGTATTAAATACTCTCCTTTTGAAGGTTATGTAGGCGTAAAAGTACCTGAAGGTAAAGGATGGAATGGTGCTATATTTTCCAATGAAACGAATGCAATTCCTATTGTTACCGTTGATGCTAAAGGCAATCCTATTGATAGAAAAAATTTAGAAATTGAAGTGTTTGACATAAGATGGAGATGGTGGTGGGAAAGAAATAATTATAATGATATAGCCAGCTATATTTCTAATAGGTCTGCAAACTTATTACTTTCAGATAAGATAAGTACGGTTAACGGTAAAGCCACTTATAAACTTAATTTTGGTGAAAATCTATGGGGCAGGAAATTCATTAAAGTAACAGATCCTGTAACTGGCCACAGCACAGGTAAAATATTCTATGTTACCTATTCTGGTTGGTGGAACAGAAGTGGGGGTGACAACTCTATCAATGCAGAAATGCTTGCTTTCTCGCTTGATAAGAAATCTTACAATGTAGGTGAAATAGTAAAACTTGATCTTCCAAACTTTACCAGTGGAAGAGCATTAGTAAGCGTAGAATCGTCTACTGGTGTCGTATCTAGTTTCTGGGTTACAAATGAAGAAGCTAAAAACGGCATTGAATTGGAAGCAACATCAGCCATGACGCCCAACGTATTTATTCATGTTGCACTTGTTCAGCCTCACAGTGTAAAAGGAAATGATTTACCTATAAGACTATATGGTGTTCAGCCTATAAGAGTAATTGACGAACAAACAACACTACAACCAGAAATTGAAATGCCTGAAGAGATTGCACCTGAATCTGAATTTAGTGTTACCGTGAGCGAAAAAAATGGATCACCAATGACTTATACCATTGCTGTAGTAGATGAAGGGCTTTTGGACTTGACTAATTTTAAAACCCCTCAACCATGGAATTATTTTTATGCCAGAGAAGCATTGGGAGTTAAAACTTGGGATATGTATAAATATGTTATTAATGCTAACTCTGGAGAAATGGCTGGTTTATTGGCGCTTGGTGGAGATGAAGAAGGTGACGGTGAAAAAGAAAGTTCAAAAGTAAATCGATTTAAACCTGTTGTTAAGTTCCTAGGTCCATTTGAATTAGAAGATGGTGATGATAGAACACATAAAATTCAAATGCCAAATTATGTAGGTTCTGTAAAAACAATGGTCATTGCAGGCAATAAGGGCAGCTATGGTTCAGTAGACCAAACAACACCAGTTAGAAAACCACTGATGGTATTAGCCACTTTACCAAGATTAGTCAGCCCTTCTGAAATCGTAGAACTACCTGTTAATGTTTTTGCAATGGATGAAAAAATTAAAAACGTTTCCATTAAAGTAACTACAAATGATATGCTTACTCTAGAAAATGGTAACAGCAGTCAATTATCATTTGAAAGGCCTGATGATAAAATTGCAAACTTCAGATTAAAAGTAGCTGAAAAGGTAGGTGTTGCTAAAGTTAAAGTTGTAGTTAAATCTGGAAAACATGAAGCCAAGCATGAGATTGAACTTGAAGTAAGAACACCAAATCCTGTAGTTAGTGAATTTGAAAATACCGTTTTAGAACCAGGTAAGTCATGGAATTTCAACTATCAAAATATTGGAATATATGGCACTAATGAAGGAGTGGTTGAAGTTACCTCCGTACCACCTTTAAATTTAGATGATAGATTAAAATATTTAATACGATACCCTCATGGTTGTATTGAACAAACAACTTCATCAGTTTTCCCTCAACTTTCACTTTCAGATGTAATGGATTTAAAAGAAAATGAGATAAAAGCAATTGAAAATAATATAAAAGCTGGAATTAAGCGATTGAAGAAATTCCAAGTTTCAAGTGGTGGTCTTTCCTATTGGCCTGGAGAAAATGAAGCTTCAAGTTGGGGAACTAATTATGGTGGACATTTTTTAGTAGAATGCAAAGCCAATGGTTATAATGTTCCTGATGCCATGATAAAGGGTATAGTTAAATACCAGAAGAAACATGCCAACTCATGGAATGGGGATGACGGATACTATTCACATGCACATGGAAGGCAATCAAATGAAATAATACAAGCATATCGTCTATATATTTTAGCATTAGCTGATAAACCAGCATTGGGAGCTATGAATAGAATGAAGAGCATGAAAAACTTATCACTTGCAGCTAAGTGGAGATTGGCAGGAGCTTATGCATTGATAGGCAAAAAAAATGTGGCATTATCTATTGTTAATGATTTAGCTACTAATGTTGAATATTACAAGGAAATGCATCATTCCTATGGAAGCTCTGTAAGAGATGAAGCCATGATTCTTGAAGTGCTAACGCTATTGGGTGAAAACTCAAAAGGGAAAAAGCTATTTGATAAATTATCTGAAAATATGGCTAGTAAAAGTTGGTACAGCACGCAAACAACAGCTTACACTTTGCTTGCGATTAGCAACTTTATAGGGGACAGCCAATTTGATGGCCTTGACTATAAAGTAGCTGTTAATGGTAATTCAACTTTTGTGAAGTCTGAAAAAGCAATTCATCAAACTGAATTGAGTTTTAATTATGGTAAAACAAACACCATTAATATTACTAATAATTCAAAGACTCCATTATATGTAAAAGTGCAAAATACTGGGGTTCCCCTTGTTGGAAATATAAAAGAAGAAGAAAACAACATGCAAATGACTGTTCAATATTTAGATATGAATGAAAATAGAATTGATCCTAGTGTAATGGAACAAGGGTCTGACTTTATAGCACAAGTGACCATAAGAAATACATCATATCAAAGCATTAATCAAATAGCCTTGAGTCAACTGTTTCCTTCTGGTTGGGAAATAAGAAATACTAGAATGGATAATAGCTCTTCTACTCTTTTAAGAGATAAGCCTGACTACCAAGATTTCAGAGATGATAGAGTATATAGTTATTTTAACCTTAATAGAAATCAGAGTAAAACATTTAGAGTAATCTTAAACGCAAGTTATTTAGGTGAGTTTTACCTACCTATCACTTATTGTGAAGCTATGTATGACAATGAATACTTCTCAAGGAAAGCTGGTGGTAAAGTTAAAGTAATTAATGCTGGTGATGATTTGAGTGAGAATTAACGTCAAATACCTTACTTTAAAAAAAACAAGTGTAAGTCTGCTATTAGCTATAATATTTCTATGCTATTGGTTTTGTTTACCTCATGACATTTTTAACAACTCTTACTCAACAGTTGTTGAAGACAAAAATGGACATCTATTATCTGCTACCATAGCAGATGATGGACAGTGGAGATTTCCACCATCAGATTCTATTCCATATAAATTTAAAACGGCAATACGTCTTTTTGAGGATGAATATTTCTACCATCACTTTGGTGTAAATCCAGTATCTATTTTTAGGGCTTTAAAACAAAATTTCAAGTCTAGCAAAATTAGAAGTGGTGGCAGCACCATAACCATGCAATTAATTCGACTTTCAAGAAGAAAAAAGCGATCCTATTTAGAAAAAATAAAAGAAATTATTTTGGCTACAAGAGCTGAATTTAGGTATTCAAAAAATGAAATTTTCAATCTTTATGCTTCAAATGCTCCATACGGGGGGAATGTAGTTGGACTAGAAGCTGCTTCATGGAGATATTATGGTAGAGCACCTCATCTATTATCATGGGCAGAAACAGCTACGTTAGCAGTTTTACCAAATGCTCCTTCTTTAATATACCCTGGAAAAAATCAAAATAGATTACTAGAAAAAAGAAATAGGCTGCTTAAAAAAATAATGTTAAAAGGCTTTATTAATCAAGAAGAGTACGATTTATCAATTATAGAACCGCTCCCTCAAAAACCTCATAAACTACCTCAAAAAGCAAATCATTTTTTACAATTTGCTATTAAATCTGGATTTAAAGGGAAAAGGTTAATTAGCTCTATAGATGAACATATTCAAGATAGAATCAATCAAATTGCATTGCAGCATTATAATCAGTTGAGTCTTGAACAAATTGACAATTTAGCCATCTTAATTTTAGATGCACAAAATGGCAAAGTACTATCCTATATTGGCAATTCTAACTGTGCATCTAATAATTGTGGTGGCAAAGTAGATATTATACAATCCAAAAGAAGTACTGGAAGTACATTAAAGCCTTTTTTATATGGCTTTATGATGGAAGAAGGCATGGTTTTGCAAGAAGAGCTAGTAGAAGATATTCCCACTAAAATTGCTGATTACAGCCCAGAAAATTTTGACCGGTCTTACGATGGTGCTGTTAAATTAAATAATGCACTTACAAGATCTCTTAATATTCCTGCAGTTCGTTTATTGCAAAAATATGGACTAGAAAAATTCCATACAAGACTCAAAAAACTTGGGTTCAATAGCATAAATAAAGGCCCTAATCATTACGGCTTATCTATAATATTAGGAGGAAGTGAATGTACTTTATGGGAGCTTTGCAGAGCATACTATATGTTATCCAAAAAAGCGGAAAATCTTCCAATTAATGAAATTAGCATTTCCAGGGAATCCATTCAAAAAAGAACTTCTTTTAATTACCTCTCTTCAGCTACTGCATATGTTATTGCAAATATGATTACAGATACTAAAAGACCTTCTGGAGAGGGAGATTGGAAAACATTTAGTTCTGCACAAAAAATTGGATGGAAAACAGGGACAAGTTTTGGACACAGGGATGCTTGGTCTGTAGGGATAACTCCCGAATATGTTGTTGGTGTTTGGGTTGGGAATGCCGATGGTGAAGGAAGGCCAGGATTAACAGGCGTTAAAAAAGCTGGGCCTATTATGTTTAATGTTTTTAGAACTTTAGAGGAAACCTCTTGGTATGCCCCACCTGATGATCTCATTAACATAACTATATGTGACAAGAGTGGTTATCCTGCAAGTGATATTTGTCCTAAAACAAAAAACATTTATGCTTCACCAATGTCAATTGAACATCAAAAATGTCTATTCCACCAGAAAATACATTTAGATAGCAGTGGTCAATTCAGAGTTACAAGTAAATGTCACCCTGTTTATAAAATGATAAATAAAACCTATTTTACCTTACCTACATTACAAGAATGGTATTACAAATTTAGAAATCCAAACTACAATTCTCTGCCTAACTTTTTACCAGGATGTGTGGATGATAATCAGCACACCATGGCATTTATTTACCCTAAAGATGAATACACCTCGATATTTATTCCTAAAGATTTAGAAGGAAAAGAAAGTCAAACTATTTTTCACGTTGCGCATAAAGATCATGATGCTATACTTTATTGGTTTTTAGACGATAAATTTCTAGGAAAAACAATTTCCACACACAAGCTCGCTTTTAACCCCAATGATTTGGGAGTGAAAACCATGTCGGTAATGGACCAGTTTGGTAATGTTATGAGAAAAAAAATTGAGTTTCTGAGTGACTAATAACTATCTACCAGCTCTCTTACGTTCATGTTCTTTTAATAACACTTTTCGTAATCTAATATTAGATGGAGTTACCTCAACATATTCATCTGCCTGTATATATTCCAGAGCCTCCTCTAAACTAAATTGAATAGCTGGAGCAATTTTTACTTTATCATCTGCCCCCGAAGATCTCATGTTCGTTAATTTCTTTGTTTTAGTAATGTTTACCACTAAATCGTTAGCTCTAGAATGTTCTCCAACTACTTGTCCTTCGTAAATATCCTCATTAGGATCAACAAAAAACTTACCTCTGTCTTGTAAATTACTTAAACTATAAGGAATAGATTGACCATTCTCCATAGATATTAGAGAGCCATTTAATCTTTCTGGAATAGCACCACGAAACGGCTCAAAAGAGGTAAATCGATGTGACATAATAGCCTCACCTGCCGTTGTAGTTAACAAGTAATTCCTTAAGCCAATTATCCCCCTTGAAGGAATATTGAATTCCAGTATCATCCTATCACCCTTTGGTTCCATACTTATCATTTCACCCTTTCTAACAGCCACTACCTCAATCGCTTTTCCTGAATGCTCTTCAGGAATGTCAATGGTTAACTCTTCAATTGGTTCGTGTTTTACCCCATCTATTTCCTTTATGATTACTTGTGGTTGACCAACTTGAAGTTCATATCCTTCTCTTCTCATGGTTTCAATTAATACTGAAAGGTGTAATACTCCTCTTCCAAATACATTAAATGAATCTGATGAACCAGTATCCTCAACCCGTAATGCTAAGTTTCGTTCAAGTTCTTTTTCCAACCGTTCTTTAATATGTCTTGATGTTACATATTTGCCCTCCTTACCAAAAAAAGGAGAATCATTTATAGTAAACAACATTGACATAGTAGGTTCGTCAATGCTTATAGTTGGCAATGACTCCGGTGCTGTAATATCAGCTACAGTATCTCCAATTTCAAAACCCTCTAAACCTACTAATGCACAAAGTTCTCCTGCTGAAACTTCTTCTACTTTTGCTTTTCCCAAACCTTCAAAAACATATAGTTCTTTCAGTTTACTTTTTCTAATTGTTCCATCTCTAGAAATTAATGAAACTTGTTGCCCCTGTTCTAATTTCCCCCTGTGCAATCTTCCTATAGCTATTCGTCCTATAAAGGAAGAATAATCTAAAGATGTAATTAATAACTGTGTGGTTCCCTGAGTAACAACTGGTGATGGTATATGCTCAATGACGGCATCTAATAATGGAAAAATATCATTAGTTGGATTGTTATAATCCAAATTCATCCAACCTTGTTTTGCAGAACCATATATGGTTGGAAAATCCAGCTGATCTTCAGATGCATCCAAATTAAACATCAAATCAAATACTTTTTCTTGAACTTCTTCGGGACGACAATTTTCTTTATCTACCTTATTAATAACCACAAGTGGTTTTAATCCAAGTTCAATTGCTTTTTGTAAAACAAATCTAGTTTGAGGCATTGGACCCTCAAAGGCATCAACTAGTAGTAATACCCCGTCTGCCATATTCAATACTCTTTCAACTTCCCCACCAAAATCAGCATGCCCAGGAGTATCTATTATATTTATTTTATGATTTTTATAGGTTACCGAAACATTTTTAGATAAAATAGTAATCCCTCTCTCTTTCTCTAAATCATTGTTATCTAAAATGAGCTCTTTAGTTTCCTTGCGGTCATCAATAGCATTACATGCATAAATCATTTTATCAACCAACGTTGTTTTACCGTGGTCTACATGGGCTATTATAGCAATATTTCTAATGTTCATTTTATTTAATTGAGGTGCAAAGGTAACATACTACCTGAGAGAAAATAATATAAGTGCTGCTTGTTTTTCAAGTATAGTTTGGTCAGCCTGTTATTTTTATATATTTGAAAAAAACAAAAAAATGAAACTTGCAAAATACACTTTCAGCTTAGTAATCATATTATCACTAATTGCCTGTGGTAAATATGAAGAAGGACCAGGATTTTCTCTATTGCCAAAATCAACTAGATTACAACAAAAATGGAGACCAATTGAAAAATTTAATGCTTCTTCCAACACGGTTGAGTCAATAGATAGAGATGGATCTTATATTGAATTTGTAAAAGATGGTTCATTTAAAGTTTTTGAAGATGCTACTATGGGACAACTTGGCATTGAAGGACTAGTTGGTACTTGGAATTTTAACGAAGACAAATCAGCAGTAGACTATGAATATTCTTATCAAGCTTTAGGTGTAACTCTTTGGACCGTTTCAAGAACAGATACTATCGTAAAAATGAAAATAAACAGCCTGGGCTTAAAAAGAGCCAATGGAGATAAATACTACTACGAGTATTTCTGACCCAATTTTACAATGCTGAAAACTCTTTAATCAACACCTCTGATGAGGGTTGATTAGTGTATTTCCCCTTTAGCCAAGAATAAAAAATAATCAACCTTGGATCCCTAAACATTCTATCCTTGATGAGGCCTCCCTCTTGTTCAATAATATCAAGTGACGTCTTATTGGCCTTTTCAGGCGTATTAATAAACAATTTTAAAGCTTGAATGAATGGAGCTACCATCATATATTGTTTCTTTTGAAATAATTCTTTATGATTAGATTCTATATTAAATATAATCTGCTCAGCAATATCAATATTTTTAAGTTCTAATTGAACTACCGCTCTAATCATTTCCTTTCTAATTATCCATTCTCTTCCCATGGACTTTTGATAATAAGAATTAGCTTTATTGAACTCAATCAATTTCCTATTTGAGGATTTAAATTCATTGTTTAAACATAGAAATGCAGCCTGATTTAATTTTAAATTAAGTAATTCTCTTTCTGAAAATTTAACACCATAATCATCAATTGATGAATTAATCATTTCAATAGCCTCATCAATTTTATTCTCAAAAATTTTAATAAAACTCATCAGTGCAACATACCTTCCTAAATAGTTTATATATACATTTTCGAATGTATCCATTAACATTTTCATCTTTGAAAGGTGAAAATTGGTTTTATTGAAATTTCTTGTATCAAGAAACGTATAGGCCATTATATATTCAATATTTGCTATTGTATTACTATAACGATTTATCATGTCTTTATTAAAATGAATTTCTCCATAATAATCATCCAAAACTTTTGCAAGTCCTACAAAATTTTTTTTGACTGCATATTCAACTCTTATTATTTCAATAATCTTAAGATGAATTTTGGGTGAATTTTTTTCACTTTTTATATGACTGTATTGTTCTAATGCTTTTGAAATTATTTTTGATGAAACTTCAACATCTCCTTTTTTTAGCTTTTCTGCAAACATGTTTCGAACTTGAATAAAGTAAAGTTGAAACTCATCTACTCTTGCTTGCAATTCTTGTAACTTTAATAAGTTGGATTTAATTTGTTCAAAATCTCCAGAAGGAAAATAAGGGAGAATCTCAAGCTTTAAACGCTGTATTTTCATATTCAATAAGTGATCTCTTTTCTCAACACATTTTTTTTCCTCTTTCATCAAAATTTCCCATGCAACTTCATATTTTTTAAATTCTATAAAATGCATGGCTACATATAAATACACCTCCCTATCATTTGCGTCAAGTTCATTAACCGAGCTATGCAGAATAATAAAATTGATTAATTCTCTGGCTAATCGTTTACGAATAGCATGGTATTTTTGGTTCCCCTTATAAGTTATTTTTCTTATTTGGGATGAATTATAGTACTTAAAAAGATCATTAAATATTGTAATATCCCTTCGATCGTCTGAAGGTCTTTTTCTGACTAAGAATTTTTCAAATTCTTTCTTTTTTTTATTAGAAAATGTAATTAATATCTCCTTTAGTAAATCCATAAATAACTAATCAATGAGTTGAATTTAAAAAAAATCATCATAACACTTTTATAAAAGAAAGTTATATTTGAATCGATATATCAATCGAATGAAATATACGCTAATAACTGGTGCGAGTAAAGGAATGGGGCTTGAAATGGCACATGTTTGTGCGGCAAAAAAAATGAATCTACTGTTAGTTTCTTTACCCAACGAAGGGCTTGAAAAATTAGCATTAACTATTTCCAATGAATACGATGTTAAGACGGATTTTTTTGAAACTAATTTGGCTGTAAACGAAAACATTGATAAAGTTTATGAATGGGCTTTACTACATAATTACTCAGTTAATTTTTTAATTAACAATGCTGGAATTGGAGGTATGGGACCTTTTGAGTCTTACTCACCAGAATATATCAATAATACCATTGATATTAACGTAAGAGCAACAACAAAACTTTCGTATTGTTTTATTCCAGAACTGAAAAAAAATGCTCCCTCTTTCCTACTTAACAATGCCAGTATGATGGCTAATTTTGCCTGTCCATACAAATCGGTTTACGCAGCCTCTAAAATTTATATTAAAAACTTTTCAAGAGCCTTGAGAGAAGAATTAAAACCCTTTGATATTAGTGTAAGTACTTTACAGCCTGGAGCTACCCCCACAACAGATCTTGTTAGAAACCAAATTGAAACAGGTGGAAGATTGGCTAAATTATCCGTAACAAATCCAAGATTAGTGGCAGAAGACGCCATTAATAAAACCCTATCCAAAAAAAAATATATTGTTCCAGGATGGCAAAATAGGGTAATTGTTTTCATTCTAAAACTACTTCCCACAAGTGTTAAAATTAAATTGATTTTACATAGCTTTGGGTCGATGTTAAACAAGTCTGCTCATTCATGAAAATCCTCCTAACTGGTGGGACAGGGCTATTAGGAAGAAACATTATTGAGTGTTTATTAAAGGGTAATCATGAGATTACTCTTCTATTAAGAGATCCCTCAAAATATAAGAAACAAGATGAAAAAATCACTAAAGTTAAAGGTGATGTTCTAAACATGGAGTCCATTTTAAAAGCTATTGACAAATGTGAATATGTAATTCATGCTGCAGCAGATACAAGTCAACATCACTTAAATATTTCAGATTTTAGGGTGAATATTCAAGGTACAAAAAACATTGTTTTAGCTTGTAAAAAAAAGAATATTAAAAAATTAATACATGTTGGCTCAGCGGGTTTTTTTGGTTATGGCACTAAAGAAAATCCTGGAGATGAAAATGCTAACATAAAATATCCAAGTAATCAGTCATTATACCTAATGAGTAAATTACATGCACAGCAAGAAATTAATGCCTACAGTAAAACAAATTCAGTTATAACAATTCATCCCACTTTCATGATAGGTGCGCTAGATTATGGCCCAAGCTCAGGAAAAATAATTTTAATGGGGATGAAAAAGATTGTCTTTTGTCCTCCTGGGGGTAAAAACTTTGTTCATGTGAAAGATGTAGCTGGTGCCTGTATTCGTGCTATTGAATCAAATCATCATGGAGCAAACTACATCATTGGAAATGAAAATTTATCTTACTATGAATTCTTTAAATTAATTAAAAAGGAATACAATAAAAACAGCATCATTATAAGAACACCATCTTTTATTTTTTACATTATGGGATTACTCGGAAATGTAATTCGTTTTTTAGGTTTTAAAACTGAAGTTTCATTGGGAAATATGAGAATATTGATGATTGATAATTTTTTTAAAAACGATAAAAGTTCAAAAGAATTAACATTAAAGTATAGCCCAATAGAAAATGCCATTAATGATGCTGTAAACTTTTTTAAGATATAATTTTGGTCTACTTAGAAAATAAAAGTACTATTCCATTACCATCTACCTGAGCAAAACCTATTTCTCCTTTATAAGACTTGCCTGGACAATCATAGGTAGTGAATTTATTTTGTTTTTGATTTTTACCCTTATGCTCCTTAATGCCTAAGTATTTACATTTAGACTTAATATCGGCCACAATAACATCGTAATAACAATCTTCATTTTTCCTTACATAGGATAGATTACTTTGTTCAAAGTAAAATTCTCCATTTGATAGCGTGTATTCTGCCCAATCAGTTGCTTCAGTCTTTTCTTTTTTAAAGCCCTTACCATAATAGATTTTATCTTTTGTTGAATTACCTTCTGAGTATCCATTTTCAATTACTTCTTTGAGGAAAGAATTTTTATTGGAAATAGTTAAAATATTATCAAGGGTCAATTTCTCCTGCGCAAAAAATGACATAGGAAATAATAATACAAAGAACAGTTTTTTCATGTGAATTGGCATTTAGGTAAATTTACAAATATTAAGTTAACGTCAAAAGAAAAATTTTTGTGATAAATAAACTACAAAACCTAAAGTCAATGGGTACCCAATAAATAGCCATAAAATGTCTATAAATTTTATGTTTTTTGGCCATTTTCTATTTTTCAAATGATTTAATAGCTCATACCAATTCATTATATTGAAATATGTAATTACCGCATTAACAGCTATAGCACAAATAAGTAAAAATGTACCCGCATAAAACAATGAAACTAAAAAAGTAATCATGTATTTAAATTTCTGCTAGGTCTGTAAATTATAAGTAATATAGTCACAAGCGCAGCCAATAGCATAGGAGCTTTAATAAACCACTCTTTAGTGGCTGAAAACTCCCCATTTATAGTTGACCAAATTAATGCGATTGTTTCCAAAGATGAAGCCAACATAACTACATCGTATAACTTTAATTCTTTTTGGGGGTCTTTCATGGCTAACAATGCCCCAACACCGTTAATGGCAATTAATGCTGCGCCAAGGTTTCTTAGCCATGCGATATTCTCATAATTTGCTCCTTCAATTTCTGCATAAAAATGAGGGGAAAAGAAAAAAACCAAGCCCATAAGTAAGCTTGAAACTCCGCATATAAATAGTGTAATTTTAGTCTTTTTCACGGTTTATGATATTACCGTGCGTAATTTCCGAACCGTCATTGTAAAAGTGTTTGCCAGAAACTACGTATCCATCTTCCATCACTTGTTCAGACCACTTGTGACCACTCTTATACCACTCCGTTCTTAAACCATGCATCTCTCCATCTTTGTAGTTTACTTCTAGTTTTATGTTCCCATTATGATACCATTCCTTTATTAAACCATCTAACTTGTCATTTGCATAATGTCCTTCTTTCATTAATTGCCCTCTGTCATCCCAGTATCGAAACTCTCCATTTTTTAGTCCTGCATCATAATTAATTTCATCTTTTAAATTCCCACTTCTAAACCATTCTTTATGGAGTCCTTTCCTTAATCCATCCACAAACTCTCCGATTTCACCATGTTCGTTATATACAACACCTGATAGTTTATGCATGTCTTTTTTCAAATACATGATATCGTGGTCCATGGTTACTTCCTTTTCAGCATACCTATCTTGAGCCGATAAATTCCCTAACCCAAATAAGAAGAGTATTGTTAGAAATATGTTTTGTAAAAATCTTTTCATGGTACTAAAATAAATGTCCATTGTTAAATTAGCAAATACTGTTCCACATTTGAATTGTATATTTATAGCTAAATGAAAAAAACGCTACTGCATTATGGGCTACAGCGAAGTGGGACAAATTTTCTCGAGTCCTTACTTAAAAAAAACTTTAAGGTAAGCATCCCCAATCTAAGGAAAGAAAGAGAACATCCTCTACAAAAACATTTTAGATTATACGATGACAAAACGAAAATTCCAGAACCAAAATATTTTAACAAAATAACTTATAAAAAATTTGAAGAGTTTGAAAAATCTCTAGGACTGAGTAAGAAAATTCAAGGCATTATCATTATTTCTAAAGATCCTTACAGTTGGTTGCTGAGTTATGAAAAATGGGCAAATAAATGTGCTTGGCCAAGCCCAGAATACCACTATATAGAAGAATATTATTTGTTTTTAAACAAGTGGAGAGAATTTCAAAAACAAACAGATAAAATCATGTTTATAAGGTATATAGACTTGCTAGAAAAACCTGAAAAAATATTGAATCAAATTCAGGTGAAATTTGAGCTAAAAAATAAATTTTCCATTTTTAATACTAAGCTAACTACTACGCAAAAAAAAGTGGCTGTCTCTGATGTCTTTACGCAAAAAAAGAAGGATTATTATACAAAACGACAATACTTAGGACAATACTCTAATCAATCACTGAAAAGTATAAATGATATTTTACCAAATGAATTAATGCAATTTCTACAATACGAAACCATATATCAAAAAAATGATTGAACATCATGTCATAGTGCCATTTTCAAATGAATGGGTTGTTTTCAATGTTTTAACCATCATAACTATGATTTTGGTCATTTTTATAGCTCGAAAAGCAAATGAAAATTGGAAAAAGAAAATCACACAGGGGTTGAGTATTCTATTTATTATTGAATTTGTTGGAATGGAAATTTTTCACCTATCAAAAGACCTTTGGTTTGTTGAAGATTCCCTACCCCTTCACATGTGTGCCATCATGTGGTTTGTTACCATTTATCTTTTTATAACTAAATCGCAGTGGGCATTTGAACTTATGTTATATATAGGTATGCCGGGAGGAATACACTCTCTACTTACTCCAGAGTTAACCCAAGGAGTTACCCTATTGGATAAGATAGATTATTTCTTAGCCCATGGGGGGTTGGTCATGGCTCCATTTTATGCCATATTAGTTCTGGGAATGTGGCCAAGGAGAAATGGGATATGGCGTGCATTTTTTATAGTCCATGTAATAGCATTGTTTGTAGGGTTATTAAATTGGATTTTAGGTTCTAACTACATGTATTTAGCTCAAAGACCTATTGTAGACAACCCTCTTATCCCTCCAGAATCTATCTTTTTGGGAAGATGGCCATATTACATCATTATTTTCCAAGTAGCTTTACTTTTACACGCTCTAGTTGTAAATTTACCTTTTTGGATTTTACGAAAACGAAGCAGTATTGAAGTTTAAATTAATTCTTTTTTCGCTATTAATTAGCCAAATTACGATTTGTCAACAAACCATTGACGACTCTATATTTCATGATGGAATTCAACGTCAATACAAGCTATATATACCTGCTTCGTATAATTCCAACCAAAGTGCTCCCTTAGTGTTAAGTTTTCATGGTCTAACCTCAAATGCAAATTTGAATTTCTTTTATACAAAGTTTCATGAAATAGCCGATACAGCTGGTTTTATCTTGGTTCATCCACAAGGAACACTTAATTCAATGGGGGTTCCACATTGGAATGTAGGAATACTAGGGTCTACAAATGCAGATGATATTGGCTTCACTGATGCTCTGATAGATTCGATAATGACTAATTATAATATAGACGATAATCGAATTTACACTTGTGGAATGTCTAACGGAGGATTTTTGAGTTTTTTATTGGGTTGCCAACTAAGTCATCGATTTGCAGCTATAGCTTCTGTAACTGGGTCCATGACTTTTACTACATATAATCAATGTAATCCAGTACATTCAACTCCAGTATTACAAATTCATGGCACACTTGATCCTACTGTTCCATATAATGGAAGTTCACTATCCATGAAATCTATTGATGATGTATTAGCCTATTGGGTAAATGAAAATAATTGTAACCCCAACCCTATTGTCACACCAGTTCCAAATATCAATTTAATGGACGGCAGTATTGCTGAGCACATTAACTATCATAGTGGTGATAATGGCAGTGCGGTAGAGCATTATAAGATTATTGGAGGAGCACATGATTGGCCCGGTGCTTGGGGAAATCAAGATATTGATGCCAGTGTTGAAATTTGGCGATTTTTCTACAGATATAATTTACAAAACTTAATCAGCTCTTCATTAGTTAAACCTTCAATTGAATTTTTTAAAATCTATCCAACTGCATCTTATGGTGAAATATATGTAAACTATAATGAGAACAGCAGATATTCAATTTACAACCTAAATGGTGTATTAATAAAAAGCGGTAAAATCTACAGTGGAGAAAATAAAATGAACCTTAAATTATTGAATAAAGGTGTTTATATCATAAAGATCGCTAATGAAGTAAGGCGATTTATACTGTTGTGATGTCAATACAGTTTTTTTTCTTTATAACCCCATTGATGAATGAACAACCCATTGTATTTTTTAATCCATGAAAGCTGTTCTCCTCCTTTTGTAGACATAATTCTATTTGAAATAAAACTTTTCTGCTCTAATTGTTTTGTAAATGACTTAGTAAGTACATTAATGAACTCTTCCGTAGGGGTATATTGATCGAGAATAATCACCATTTTTCTTCATTATTAATCCACAATAATTGTTTGGTTATTCTTTTTTTATATCTCCTTTGCCTTTGGTTAACTTTTGAGGAGGAAGCTCTCCAATGTTCTCGTTTATCAGTGACCAATATTTCGAGATCAGCTGCATCACTCACATTAATTGCACTGTTCTCATATGTTCTTTTAGGCATAATTTAAAAATTACACCATAAATATCTTGTTTTGAAGTTTAAAATTGTGTTTTGTGAAACTTAAATATATTCTTCTATCATAGATCTAATCTCGTTATCAGATGGCCTAGGAGCATCTGTAGAAATTACTTTACCCTCCTGGTCAAAAAGCATAAATCTTGGAATACCAAAAATGGCATAATCTTTAGTAATTTGACTCCATCCATCAGCCCAAAGTTGAACTCCACCTAAATTATCATTCACCACCATGTCTACCCAAGCTTCCCTATCTGTATCAACAGAAACACTTAAAAATGTAATGTTTTTACCATGGTAATCTGCTTCCAATTTTTGTAAAGATGGTATTTCTGCCTTGCATGGCCCACACCATGTAGCCCATACATCTACATAAACCAATGAACCTTCAAAATCTGAAAGAGAATGATTCACGCTGTCCTTATTGGGGTAGGTGAATCCTATGGCCATTTCACCAGGTTTTGGCAAGTTATCTGTGGCTTGTTTTCTTTCTCTCCAAGCTTTATTGTTTTTCTCAATTCCACTCTTAACTGAAGATACAAAAGCAGTATCATCAACAAGAGATAATAACTGATTGAGTTCCGTTGAAAAATTCATCAACATAGAATCAAATGCTGGAGCGTTCAATGAATCCATGGCAACGAAAAAATTATAATCCATGCTTACTTTATTGGATTCCCATTTATATTTTCTTACGGACTGAGAATATTTACTCATTGAAGCTTGTCTTTCTGCATAGTATTCGGTCATTTCTTTCATTTCTTTTAGCTCTGTAGCTACGAAAGATGTATCAGCAATTAAATTTAAATGCATCATTATACTGTCTTTGTAATCTGATATGTAGCTACTGTATTCTTCTTCACTACTCATAAAATAGATTTCCCCAAAAAAGTCAAAACCTTCCTCCATCAAGTATTTTTTAGCTAAATAGGAAGAGGTTGAACTTCCCTCATAGGATATAGTTTCATCAAATAATTTTGTATCAATAGATAGAGAAATGTTATCTCCTGGATAAACATACATGGCTGTTCGCTCAGGTCCATTAAAAAAGTCTAAGTAGGTAGCAGAATCTAATGAAAAGGTAATACTAAATTGCCCCATCGAATCAACATTAGCTGTATAAGTAGTATCCTTTCCTCTAAAAGTGGCCACTTCACTTCTTGGATTTAATATGGTACCCTTTATGGAAACAATAGATGATTCCTCAGCATTATTTGGGTTTGAACAACTAGCAAGTATAGCTAGTAAAGGAAAAATAAAGAGCTTATTTAATTTCATGATTTGATTTTAAAAACATCAAATATAATAAACAAGAGGACACGAAAAAGTAAACTCAATAAGAGATAATTATTTAGACTTTTAATGAAAAGTTAAGAGAATTAATATTTTATTTTTCGCAAGCAGCTTTACATGTACACCATGCATCTCCAGGCTGACAATCAGGAGTGCAAGGACAATCAGCAGTCTTAACGTTATCTACAAACAAGTAGTTATTAGCTAAATAATAACCGGTACCAAAAGAAAATAAAACAGCAAGAGAAATAATTACTTTTTTCATTGATAGTAAAATTACAAAATTTTAAATAAAGTTAAAACTGACTGATTAGAATAACTACTTTTAATGTAATGTTTATCTCCTTTATTGCAAAAAAAAGTTCTAAAAGCGAAAAGCTTTTGAATACTATTATTGAAAAAATCAACCAACAAAATCTGGTAAAAAAACATACTATTAAATTCACAGAATATGCTGGTCACGCAGTTGAACTAGCTCAACAATTTTCGAGAGACAAAGCTGATGTTATTGTTGCTGTTGGAGGTGATGGCACACTAAATGAAGTTGTTAATGGGATGATACATGCCTCATCTAATGCTGTTTTAGGGCATATACCAATGGGTACAGCTAACGATTTTAGCAAGACGATTGAACTAAATAAAGACATAGATCAATTTATTTCATTGCTTAAAAACAATACAACAAAAACCATTGATATTGGTAAAGTGACTTGTCTTAACAAAAAAGAAGAAATTATAAGATATTTTATCAATATAGCTGATGCAGGACTTGGGGGGTATGTTGCCAATACGTTAAATAAAAGTAAAAAACTACTTGGGCCAAACTTTACTTATTTCCAAGCCATAATAAAAGGCATAATAAGGTTTAAAAAACCATTAGTAAAGATTAAAATTGGAAATATTACATACGAAGGAAAGTTAATGTCAATAGCCATTTGTAATGGCACCACCTTCGGTAGTGGATTAATCATTTCTCCCGAGGCTATCTTAGATGATGGCAAGTTTCATATTACTTTATTGGGGGATGTTACTCTGTTAGATTACTTTAAAAATTTAAAAAAACTGAAAAAAGGTATTAAGTTAACTCATCCTCATATACACTATTATAGTGCT
>CAJWIX010000017.1 GCA_913042175.1 uncultured Flavobacteriales bacterium | reverse complement strand
AATTATTTAAATACAAATTCATGAATATTGCAGTAGTTGGAACAGGTTATGTCGGTCTAGTTACAGGTACATGTTTAGCTGAAACTGGAAACAATGTTACTTGTGTAGATGTTGATGAGAATAAAGTCAATAAATTAAAAAGTGGAGAAATTCCTATTTATGAACCCCATTTAGATGTTTTCTTTGAAAGAAATTTAAAACAAAATAGGCTATCATTTACTACCAGTTTAGAGGAAGGTATAAAAGATGCAGAGTTGATTTTTTTAGCTTTGCCAACACCGCCTGGTGAAGATGGTTCAGCTGATTTGAGTTATGTCTTAGGCGTAGCAGATCATCTTGGAAAGATAATAGATGATTATAAAGTTATTATTGACAAAAGTACTGTTCCAGTTGGTACTGCTGAAAAAGTAAAATTAGCTGTGAATAAAAATGCTAAAGTTGATTTTGATGTGGTTTCTAATCCTGAATTTCTTAGAGAGGGTTTTGCTGTTAATGATTTCATGAAACCAGATAGAGTTGTTGTAGGAACAAGTAGTGAGAAAGCAAAGAGATTAATGAATGAGCTTTATAAGCCTTTTGTGAGACAGGGGAATCCCATTTTATTTATGGATGAAAAATCCGCTGAGTTGACTAAGTACGCTGCCAATTCTTTTTTAGCTACAAAAATTACATTCATGAACGAAATTGCTAATTATTGTGAGCTTATTGGTGCAGATGTTGATAGTGTTAGAAAAGGAATTGGAACTGATAGTAGAATTGGTAAGCGATTTTTATTTCCTGGCATTGGTTATGGTGGTAGTTGTTTTCCCAAGGATGTGTTGGCCTTAAGAAAGGCTGGAAAAGATGTTAATTATGATTTTAAAATTGTTGATGCTGTTTTAAATGTTAATCATTTCCAAAAGTTATCTCTTGTTGATAAGGTTAAACATTATTTTGGTGATGATTTGTCAAATAAAACTTTCGCATTGTGGGGGTTGGCATTTAAGCCAGAAACAGATGACATAAGAGAAGCTCCTTCATTGTATATCATTGATGCTTTGTTAGATTTAGGTGCAGACATTATAGCTTATGATCCTGAGGCAATAAATAATGTTAAAGGATTAATTGGAGATAAAATAAAGTTTGCAGAAAACAGTTACGATGCATTGAAAGATGTAGATGCTTTACTTATAGCGACTGAGTGGTCTGCTTTTCGTAACCCAGACTTTAATAAAATGCAAGAATTGATGAAAAGTCCAATTATTTTTGATGGAAGAAATTTATATGATTTGGAGACCATGAATTCAAAAGCATTTTTCTATCAAAGCGTTGGTAGAGCTACAATTAATAACTTAAAGCATTGAAAAAAGTACTTATTACTGGAGCAGCTGGTTTTTTAGGTTCTCACCTTTCTGAACGATTTCTTAAAGATGGATTTAGTGTTGTAGGAATGGACAATTATATCACTGGGTCTTTAAAAAATATTGAGTTATTATCATCTTACCAAAATTTTGAATTCATTGAGCATGACGTTACTAAACATATTGAATTTAAAGGAGATTTGGATTACATCTTACATTTTGCTTCTCCAGCAAGTCCTATCGATTATTTGAAGATACCTATTCAGACCTTAAAAGTAGGCTCATTAGGCACCCATAACTTATTGGGCCTAGCTAAAGCAAAAGGGGCTGTTATTTTGGTGGCTTCTACCAGTGAAGTTTATGGTGATCCATTGGTTCATCCACAAGTTGAGTCTTATTTTGGAAATGTTAATCCAATTGGCCCAAGGGGGGTATATGATGAAGCTAAGCGATTTCAAGAAGCCATAACCATGGCCTATCATCGCTTTCATAAACTTGACACTAAAATTGTTCGTATTTTCAATACTTACGGACCCAGAATGCGATTAAATGATGGTCGAGTGTTACCGGCTTTTATTGGTCAAGCATTAAGAGGTGAAGACTTAACCATTTTTGGTGATGGTGAACAAACAAGGTCATTTTGTTATGTTGATGATTTAATTGATGGTATTGTTAAATTGTTGTTTGGTAACTATAATGAACCTGTCAATTTGGGTAATCCTGATGAAATTACCATTAATGAATTTGCTCAAGAAATATTAGCCCTAACCAACACAAATCAAAAAATTGTATACAAACCACTTCCAGAAAATGATCCTTTAAAAAGGAGACCTAATATTGATTTAGCATTAGATATTTTAGGATGGAAACCATCTGTTAGTAGAAAAATTGGGCTTCAAAGAACTTATGATTATTTTTGCTCCTTAAACAGAGAAGAGCTATTTAAAAAAGACCACCAAAATTTCGAAAAATTTAATAAGTTTTAATGAATTATTTTGCCCACGATACTGCCGTAGTTGATGAAGGTTGTCAGATAGGTTCAGGTTCAAAAATTTGGCACTTTAGTCATATTATGCAAAATGCTGTATTAGGAGATAATTGCAATATTGGTCAAAATGTAGTTATTTCTCCTGATGTTGTTTTGGGGAAAAATGTTAAAGTACAAAACAATGTTTCCATATATACAGGTGTTGTTTGTGATGACGATGTTTTTTTAGGCCCATCAATGGTTTTTACCAACATAACAAATCCAAGAAGTGCTGTAATAAGAAGAGATGCATATGAAAAAACACATGTAGGTAAAGGGGCTTCTATTGGTGCTAATGCAACTATAGTTTGTGGAAATGATATTGGTTCGTATGCATTAATTGGAGCAGGTGCTGTGGTGACTAAATCAGTTAAGCCTTATGCATTATTGGTGGGTAATCCAGCTAAACAATTGGGTTGGGTAAGTGAATTTGGACACAGGCTTGAATTTGAAAATGGGATTGCTGTATGTCCAGAATCAAAACAACAATACAAATTGGAAAATGACCAAGTAACAAGAATAAGTTGATGAAAAAAGTAAAATTTGCTGTAATAGGCACAGGTCATATTGGTAAACGTCACGCAGAAATGGTGCTTAGGAACCCTCACGCTGAGTTAGTTTCTTTATCTGACATTAAGCCAAAAAATGAACTAGGATTGGATTCATTTGATGTTCCTTTTTATGGAGACTATAAAAAAATGCTCAGTACTGAAAAAGAAATAGACGTGGTTTGCATTTGCACACCCAACGGTCTTCATTCAGATATGGCCATTGATGCTATTAATGCTGGGAATCATGTAGTCATTGAAAAGCCTATTGGACTTTCTAAAGCAAAATGTGAAAGTGTCATTTATAAAGCCCTGCAAAAACACAAACAAGTATTTGCTGTTATGCAAAATAGATACTCACCTCCAAGTGTTTGGCTGAAAGAAATTGTTGACCAAAAAATCATAGGTGATATTTTCATGGTACAGGTAAATTGTTATTGGAATCGTGACGATCGCTACTACAAAAAAGGAGGTTGGAAAGGGACTCAAGATTTAGATGGAGGAACACTGTTTACCCAATTTTCACACTTTATTGATATCATGTATTGGTTATTTGGTGATATCGCTAATATTCAGGGAAAATTCAATGATTTCACACATCAAGATAGTACAGATTTTGAGGATTCAGGTTTTGTGTCTTTTGATTTTGTAGATGGTGGAATGGGCTGTTTGAATTATTCAACAGCAGTTTGGGGTTCTAACTTAGAAAGTAGTATGACCATAGTAGGAAGTAATGGAAGTGTAAAAGTAGGGGGGCAATATATGAACGAGATTGAATATTGTAATATTAAAGATTATGAAATGCCAAAATTAGCCCCTTCTAATCCCCCCAATGACTATGGACCTTACAAAGGAAGCGCAGCTAATCACCACTATATCATAGAAAATGTTGTCGACACCCTTAATGGGAAAACAGAAGCAACTACGAACGCTCTTGAGGGGTTAAAAGTTGTTGAAATTATTGAAAGAATTTATAATATAAGAGACGAGAAAAAATGAAAATTTATCAAAATTTAGTCGAAAAGAAAGATACTTTAGCAGTCATTGGACTGGGGTATGTAGGTTTACCAATAGCATTAGAATTTGCTAAGAAAATTAAAGTTGTTGGTTTTGACATTAATCCTGATAGAGTAAGGATGATGCAAAATCATGTTGATCCAAGCAATGAATTAACATCTTCAGACTTTGAAGGATGTGACATTACTTTTACAAGTAATTTAGAAGACTTGGGTAATGTGAAGTTTTTTGTTGTGGCTGTGCCTACTCCAATTGATAGCAGTAAAGAACCCAATATTAGACCATTGATTTCGGCAAGTGAGACAGTGGGTAAAGTCCTAAAGAAAGGGGATTATGTAGTATATGAATCTACAGTTTATCCAGGATGTACAGAAGAAGATTGTATTCCAGTTTTAGAAAACTTAAGTGGGCTAAAATTTAAAGAAGATTTCAAGGTTGGTTACTCTCCTGAAAGGATCAATCCAGGAGATAAGGTAAATACATTATCGAGTATTATAAAAGTTTCTTCTGGTTGCGACAAAGAATCTGCAGAAGAAATTGCTAAAGTTTATGAGTTAGTAGTAAGCGCAGGTGTACACAGAGCTTCTTCAATAAAGGTAGCAGAAGCAGCAAAAATTATAGAAAATACCCAACGTGATGTCAATATTGCATTGATCAATGAACTTTCTATGATTTTTAACAAAATGAATATCAACACATATGAAGTTTTGGAAGCTGCTGGAACTAAATGGAATTTTTTAAAATTCAGTCCTGGTTTAGTTGGTGGCCACTGTATTGGTGTTGACCCATATTATCTTACCCATAAAGCTAAAGAACTTGGTTTTCATGCTCAAATTATCAATTCAGGAAGAGCAATGAATGATGCCATGGGAGCTTATGTTGGAAGAACTGTAGCTAAAAAAGTAATTGCCGCAGGCACACCAATGAAGGAAGCTAGAGTTTTGGTTATGGGAGCTACATTTAAAGAGGATGTTTCCGATATAAGAAATTCTAAAGTTGTAGATGTCATTAATGAATTAAAATCTTTTTCATGTCATGTAGAGGTAGTTGATCCTCATGCTGATTCTGATGAATTATTTGATGAATACGGCTTTGAATTGGTTGAAAAAAGTAATGGAAAATACCATGCTGTAGTAGTAGCTGTTAATCACCAAGAATATGTAGGTCTCAGTGAGGATGACTTTAGAGGGCTAATGTCAGAAAATGGACTTTTAGTAGATGTAAAAGGTATCTATAGAAATAGAATCAAGAAACTTAATTACTGGACACTTTAAATGGAATTTACAAAAACACTTTTAGTTACAGGTGGTGCTGGATTTATTGGTTCTCATGTTGTAAGAAGGTTAGTGATAAATTATCCTGAATATCTAATTTTAAACATTGATAAACTTACTTATGCAGGAAACCTTAATAATCTAAAAGATATTGAAAATAAGTCAAATTATAAGTTCTTTCAAATTGATATAACTGACAAAAAAGCCATTGATGAAATTTTCAAATTATATTCAGTTGATGGAGTTATTCATTTAGCTGCAGAATCACATGTAGATCGTTCCATTTCAAATCCTGATGAGTTTATACTAACAAACGTGGTAGGAACTCTTCATTTATTAAATGCATGTAAATCATCATGGAGTGATTTTAATGGTAAGTGTTTTTACCACATATCTACTGATGAAGTATATGGTTCTTTAGGAGATGATGGATTATTTACTGAGGAAACATCATATGATCCAAGAAGTCCCTATTCTGCATCTAAAGCTAGTTCAGATCACATTGTAAGAGCTTACGGGCATACTTATAATTTACCCATTAAAATTTCAAATTGCAGCAATAACTATGGTTCTTTTCAATTTCCTGAAAAGTTAATTCCTTTGATGATAAACAATATCAAAAACAAAAAGTCTTTACCTATTTATGGTAAAGGTGAAAATGTAAGAGATTGGTTATGGGTTGTTGATCATGCAATTGCGATAGATTTAATTTATCACGAAGGTGTAATAGGAGAAACCTATAATATTGGAGGTCACAATGAATGGAAAAATGTTGATTTAGTACACTTGCTTTGTGATGTAATGGATGAAAAGTTGCATCGTCCTATTGGCGATTCACGAAAGCTAATTACATACGTTAAAGATCGTGCAGGCCATGATATGAGATATGCCATAGATGCTTCAAAAATTAAAAATGAACTAGGGTGGGAACCTTCAGTAACATTTGAAGAGGGTTTAAGAAGCACTGTAGATTGGTACTTATCCAATGAAAAATGGTTAGATGATGTAACTAGTGGAGCTTATCAGCGTTATTATAAAGAACACTACAGCCAATAATTAAATTTGGGAATTTTCGGAAGCATATTTTCAAGAAAGGAGACTTTAGTTGATCCTGCAGATTTATCTGTATTACATACAGATCTTCATTCCCATTTAATTCCTGGCATTGATGATGGCTCCCCAGATCTTGTTACAACCATGATATTATTGACCAAATTTATTGACCTAGGTTATAAAAAAGTAATTACTACTCCTCACATAATGAGTGATTACTATAGAAATACTCCAGAAATAATCAACCATGGGTTGTCTATAGTTAGGGAAGAAATTAGCAGAAATAATCTTCCTATTGAAATAGAGGCAGCTGCAGAATATAATTTGGAACCCAACTTTGAGGAATTATTAAAAACTAAAAATATTCTATCATTTGGTTCAGAAAATTATGTGCTATTTGAATTGTCTTTTTTTGAGGAACCTCCAAAATTAAGCGAGACTATATGGTTAATGAGAGATCAAGGATATACACCTGTTTTGGCACATGTAGAACGCTATGCTTATTGGCATAATGATCTTGATAAGTATGAAGAAATGGTAAATAGAGGCGTAAAATTACAGTTGAATATTGGTTCTGTCACAGGAGCTTATGGTCCAGAAGTAAGAAATGTGGCAAATCAATTAATTAAAGATAAAGTTATAGATTTTGTGGGAAGTGATTGCCATCACGAGCAACACTTAGATATGCTACTATATGCTTCGAAAATGCCTATTTTCCATCAACTAATTTCACAGCAGCAATTATTGAATACAAGCCTATAACAAGGTTTTATATGCTGGCACTGCTTGTTGAAATTGAGCGATCAACTTTTTTAAATAAACCTTGAAGAACTTTACCGGGGCCGACTTCTATTACTTCAATTTCTCCTGCTTTAGAAATCATGTTTTGCATGGTTTGTGTCCATCTTACAGGGGCAGTTAATTGTGCAATAAGATTATCTTTAATTTCTTCAGGGTTTGTAACTGCTTTAGCATTCACATTCTGATATATAGCGCAAATAGGGGAATTAAAGTTTGTTTGATCAATAGCTTCTTTAAGCTCTAATTTTGCAGGCTCCATTAAAGGAGAGTGGAAAGCACCGCCAACGGGAAGTTTAAGCGCTCTTCGGGCACCTGCAGCAGTTAATTTTTCGCAAGCATGATCAATGGCTGAAATTTCTCCTGAAATCACCAATTGCCCTGGGCAATTATAATTGGCTGCAACAACTACACCTTCAGTTTCAGCGCAAATTTCTTCAACCAAATTATCATCTAAACCTAGAATTGCAGCCATAGTAGAAGGATTTGCTTCACATGCTTTTTGCATGGCAGTGGCCCTTGCGTGTACTAATTTAAGTCCATCTTCAAAATTCAAGCATTTGCTAGCTACCAGTGCCGATATTTCCCCAAGTGAATGTCCAGCAACCATATCTGGCTGAAAGTCATTTTCTAAACACGAAGCAAGAATGACAGAGTGTAGAAAAATAGCAGGTTGAGTAACTTTTGTTTGTTTCAAATCTTCAGCAGAACCAGTAAACATGATTTCTGAAATTGAAAAACCAAGTATATCATTAGCTTGTTGAAATTTTTCCTTTGCTTTTGAAGAGGATTGGTAAAGGTCTAAGCCCATTCCTGAGAATTGTGCTCCTTGACCTGGAAATACATATGCTTTCATAGTTGTAAATTAATCTCTGTTACCAAATAATCTAAGTAACATAAGGAATAAGTTGATAAAGTCGAGATAGAGCGTTAATGCACCCATAATCATTAATTTTTGTCCTGTCTCACTTCCGTGTTCTACACTCATTCCAATTTCTTTTATTTTTTGAACATCATAAGCTGTAAGTCCAGTAAAAACAAGTACACCAACTATGGAGATAATAATATCAAGCATTCCGTTCCCTAAGAAAATATTAACCACAGATGCTATAACAATTCCGATCAAGCCCATAAAAAGGAGACTACCCATTTTGGTTAAGTCTGTTTTTGTAGTGTATCCAGCAAGAGCCATAATCCCAAATGTGATTGAACTTATGAAAAATGTAGTTGCAATAGATGAAGTGGTATAAACGGAGAAAATTGTACTTAAACTTATTCCAGTTAATGTAGAGTATATAAGGAATACAGCAAGTAAAGTTTTTACGCTTAATTTCTGTAATCCCATGCTCATAACAAAAACGAGAGCAAGAGGAGAAAACATGGTGATCCACCCAAAAGTTGTAAAACCGCCACTAACTGGGGATATAATCCATGTTTTCATGCTGTCTGTTGCAAACCATACAGCAGCTAACCCAGATATGATAAGTGCTGTAAACATTAAAGAAAAAACATTGGCTACATAATTTTTGGCTAATGTTTTAGTAGTTGTTGTTGATTGAAATGGTGAAATATTTTCCATAATTAATTTTTTAGCAAATTAAGTACAAATTTAATTCTATCTATCTTTTTTAAGAAAATTTATAATTGCTCTTTAAGGTTTAATAAGAATGATTTAACCTTATTGAGTTTAGATACTATATATTGTTGATTTTCTAATTCTTCAGGGTTACCTTTTAATTTTTCTTTTGCCCCTTTGAGGGTATAACCTCTTTCTTTAACTAAGTAATAAATTTTCTGATAGTTTTTTACATCATCTTTGGTAAAAAGTCTATTCCCTTTCTTATTTTTTTTTGGTTTAATGATATCGAATTCTTTTTCCCAAAAACGAATAAGTGATGCATTTACATTAAACATTTCAGCAACTTCACCAATACTGTAGTATACTTTGGTAAGTTCATCGATATCTAATTTAACTTGTTCCATTTAGTTATAAAGATTGAGTTGGCCTAGATGAAATTTCTATGACTTTGTCATATTCTTCAGGGCTTAGGTCATTAAAAAAGAAATTAACTGGATTAATTTGTTTTTTATTTTTAAATACTTCATAATGTAAATGAGGACCTGTGGATTGCCCTGTATTTCCAACAAAACCAATAAGGTCTCCTCTTTTTACTTTTTGCCCTTTCCTACATTTGTATTTACTGCAATGAGCATACCTAGTTTTATATCCAAAACCATGATTTATCATTATGGTTTTACCATATCCACCTACCCATCCTACTTTTTCTACTATACCATCGCCAGTAGCATAAATTTCAGTCCCAATTGGAGCTGTAAAATCCATCCCCTTATGCATTTTAAGTATCTTATAAATAGGATGCATTCTTAATCCAAATCCAGATGCTATTCTTGTTAAATCTCGATTAGAAACAGGTTGAATGCTAGGTATGGATTTAATCATTTTTTGTTTTTCTTTAGTAAGGTCAAAAACTTGATCAAATGATTTAGATTGAGAGGCTAACTTTTTTTCTATTAATTCAATTTTTTTGGAAATTTCTATGACTAGATCTCCGTACTCCATGTTTTCATATTTTTTATATTTCATGGAATTGCCACCAGTACCTAATTGTCTTTTGTGGTCGGGATATGGGTCTGTTTCAAATATAGCTCTATATATATTGTCGTCTCTAAGTTGAATGTCTCCTAACACTTCTAAAATTAGGTTGAGATCTTTATTAAATGAAGTTATTTCCTGTCTTAAACTTTGGTTTTCCTTTGCAGCTTCTTCTTGAATGTAACTTCTTATATTATAGAAAGCTATGGATAAAATTAAGAAAGAAAAAACAATGGATGCAATAAGATAATAAGATAGTTTTTTAAGCTTATCCCATACAGATAACTTTACTTCTTCGTAGTCTAAGGTTTCGGGATTGTATTTATAATTTTTATTTTTCAAATAGCTATATAATCAATGCAAAAGTATCAAAATTAAACTAACTGAAGGATTTGTCTGGGAATCGTAATGAACACCAATTTTTTAATTACCAAAACAATATAAATAACCATTCCTAGATGCAATATATATTCTATCATTATAAACAAACGGAGTAGCTTCAAATTCTGCTTCAAAAGAATCTAATAATGTTAGTGAAAAGTCTGTTCCTATTTTATAAAGCTTTAACCCGTGATATCCAGCAACAACTAACTTATCTTTAATTATCAGTGGTGTGCTAATAGATGGGCCAATAAATTTTTTGTCATAAAGTATGGGTGATGGGTATTTGAATTTTTGGTTAGGTCCTAAATTGGTTATATTCTTATTAATCTTTTGATGATCGACTAGATAAAGATTTCCTTTAATACTTACAAATGCCGCTAATTTTGTTTTAGCCTTTTTTTGGTGATAGTCACTAATAGATGCACTACCTATTATACCACCTTCCCAACTCCCTGTCTCACTATCTTCAACGGGGAAATACCATATTACACTTTCATTATTTTTGAATTGAGGATTAAACTTAAAAACACCCCCTTTACCAATTATATATTGTTTCTCAATAGTTGCAATTATGCAACTATCACTAGTTACAATGGCGCTTCCGTCAATGTCAGATCCAACAAAAAATTCCCAGTCAAGCGTATCATTTAACATGTCATAACCATAAACATGTCCAGATCCGCTAGCAATATATAAATGGTTATTTAGTTTTGATGGGGACGACTCTGTAACTAAATTTTTTCTGTGTGCAGAAATATCACTTTTTGTATATAATTGATGTTCTTTAATAATGGGGGGTTGTAACATTTCATCCTTTGAGATGGCGTGATTTGGATCCGGATCCATAATAGTTAGCATCCCATTTTCTAAACCAATATACAGTGTATCATTAATGACTAAACAAGATCCATCAACATCTCTACTATAACTATCTGTCATTCTAACATCTAATCTCCATAGTTCTGATCCATCATAAAGGGAAATAGCTCTGTAGCTAGGCACATGTTTGGTATCTAAATATTTCCCATAGCCTAATCGGCTACCTTGAAAAATTATTAATCTATGCTTTTTTGATTTGGCTTTTTTATTGTGCCAAATGGTCCCTGTTCCTTTTACAACATCATCAAATTTGTATTGCCAAATTAGTTTACCATCTCTAGCATTTATTTTTTTCAAATGATGGTCGTATGCTCCTTGTATTAAATATAAACTGTCATCTTCTTTATAAAGCAATGGTTGACCTGTCCATCCAGCACCAGCCCAAAGTCTTTCTCCAAGATTTCTAGATATTGTAGTTTTACCTTTGCCTAGATAATGTTTCCAAATTATATTTAGTGAATCTGGTGCATTATTACCATAATAATTGCGTTGTTCATTTCCTAAAAAAGTAGGATTTATTAACTCTACTTGTTGTGATTTAATGCATAAGCATACACTAAAAAAAAGAAAGGTTAATCCTATAATTTTATGTATTTTAAAAGATATTCTCAAATAAAATAAATTAATTTGCATCGCTTTTAAATATATAAAATATCAAATTATATTTTTTAGGTTTATATAAAATCTAACAACAACATAACAATGAATTCGGTAGAGGTAAGGAAATCTTTTTTAGCATATTTTAAAAAAAAGGGTCATTTTATTGATTCATCTGCTCCAATGGTGTTGAAGGATGATCCCACATTGATGTTTACTAATGCAGGGATGAATCAGTTTAAAGATATTTTCTTAGGATTCGAAAAACCTAAAAATGTAAGAGTAGCCAATAGCCAAAAATGCTTACGAGTTTCTGGTAAGCATAATGATTTGGAGGAAGTAGGAGTTGATACTTACCATCATACGATGTTTGAGATGTTAGGAAATTGGTCTTTCGGAGATTATTTTAAGGAAGATGCGATCAATTGGTCTTGGGAATTAATGACAAAAGTATTTAACATAGATCCCAATCTATTATATGTTACAGTTTTTGAAGGCGACAAAGAAGACGGGACTTTATTTGATAGTGAAGCTTATTCTATATGGAAAAATCATCTTCCTGAAGATAGAATTTTGAAATATGGTAAAAAAGATAATTTTTGGGAAATGGGTAGTCAAGGCCCATGTGGCCCATGTTCAGAGATTCATATTGATTTAAGACCAGAAGAAGAAAAAAATAAAATTAGCGGTGCAACTTTGGTTAATTACGACCATCCGCAAGTCATTGAATTATGGAATCTTGTGTTTATGGAGTTTAATAGAAATGCTTCTGGAAGACTTGAAGTATTAGAACATAAACATGTTGACACAGGAATGGGGTTAGAGCGTCTTTGTCGAGTGCTTCAACAAAAAGACAGTAATTATGATACTGATCTATTCTCTTCTTTATTTAAAAAGCTTGAAGATTTATCTGGCCACAATTATAAAACTGGAAATGATGATAGTAAATCAGCAGTTGCATTTAGAGTAGTAATTGATCATGTTAGAGCAGTGGCCTTTTCAATAGCCGATGGTCAATTACCCTCCAACACAGGTGCTGGCTATGTTATCAGAAGAATTCTTAGGCGTGCAGTTCGATATGGATATCAATTTTTAAATTTTAAGGAGCCTTTTATTCATTTACTGGTTGATGAATTTGTTTCTTCTTTTGATGGGTATTATAAAGAATTGGACAGCCAAAAAGAATTCATTGCTAAAATCATTTTTGAGGAAGAATCATCATTTTTCAAAACATTAAGCTCAGGAATAAAAAGAATTGATGAGATTGTAAAAAAGTGTCAAAAGGACAAGACAACGTTAATTTCAGGAGAGCAATGTTTTGAGTTGTATGATAGTTTTGGATTTCCTTTGGATTTGACAAGATTATTGGCAGTAGAAAATAATCTTTCCATTGATCAAAAAGGCTTTGATAAATGTCTTGAAGAACAACGAAGTAGGTCAAAGCAAGATGCTTCAAAGCAACTGGGTGACTGGATAGTGGTAAAAGAGGATGATGTACAGGAATTTATAGGCTATGATCATACTAAAACCACCCTTCAAATTACCCAATACAGAGAAGTAACCCTCAAAAAAGAGAAATTATTTCAACTTATTTTTAATCTTACTCCTTTTTATCCAGAAGGTGGAGGTCAAGTTGGAGATACTGGATTCATACAAAGTAACGAGGAGAAAATAACCATCATAGATACTAAAAAGGAAAATGGTGTAATTGTCCACTTCGTAAAAGAACTTCCAAAAAATCTGAAGGCAAATTTTCTAGCACAGGTAAATGAAAGAGATAGAGAAGATACAGCTAAAAACCATAGTGCAACTCATTTATTACATTTTGCTCTTAGAGAAATATTGGGTAAACATGTTGAACAAAAAGGTTCTTTGGTAAATAAAGATTATCTAAGGTTTGACTTTTCTCATTTTTCGAAAATGTCTCAAGAAGAAATAGATAAAGTTGAAGAATTTGTCAATCATGAAATAAGACAAGGTCACCAACTCAAAGAAGAAAGAAATATTCCTCTTGTTATGGCAAAAGAAAAAGGGGCTATGATGTTGTTTGGAGAGAAGTATGGAGATTCCGTGAGAACAATTCAGTTTGGAGAATCCATAGAACTATGTGGTGGAATTCATGTTTCAACCTCTTCAAAAATTGGACATTTTAAAATTTTATCCGAAGGATCAATATCTTCTGGTATTAGAAGAATTGAAGCAGTAACTGCTCATAAAGCTGATGAATATGTAAAGAAAAAATTGGTTGAATTAGAAGAATTAAATCAGGTTTTAAAAAACCCTGACAATATTGTTGTTGCTGTTAAAAATCTTCAAAAGAAAAATGCTGAATTGCTAAAAATAGTTGAAGAAAGTAGGCGAGTTTATTTGAAGCAAATTAAAACACAAATTGAAGAAAGTGTAGAGGTTTTAAACGACATAAACTTCATGTATCTAGATACTGACTTAAATTCAGATGAGATGAAACAGCTTTCTTTCCAGTTAAAATCCCAACATAAAAATACAGTATTACTGCTTACTAGCTTTTCTAATAACAAGCCACTTATTTCTTTAATGATATCTGAAGACCTTGTAGAAAGTAGAGATTGGAATGCTGGTCAATTTATTAGAATACTATCGAAATTGATTAAAGGTGGAGGTGGAGGACAATCTTTTTATGCTACTGCAGGAGGTAGTGATAGCTCAGGACTCTCCAAAATTAAGGATGAAGCTAAGTTATTATTCAGCTGAAGGATTACTGTACTTTTGAACATCGTTTTTAGTTATTTCTTTACCTGACAAAATAATCAAACGTTCTATTATATTCTTGAGTTCTCTTATGTTACCTGTCCAGTTATTTTTTTGAAGTTGGACTATAGCATCTTCATGAATGTCTTTTTTTGCAATACCCTGTTCCTTGCAAATGTTATCAATGAAAAAATCTGTTAATAGCGGAATATCTTCTGTACGTTCATTTAAAGACGGAACAGCTATGGGAATAACATTTAATCTATGATATAAATCCTCTCTAAAATTCCCTTCATTGATTTCTTTTCTTAAATCTTTGTTGGTAGCAGCAACAATTCTGGTATCAATTTTTATTTGTTTATTCCCACCAACTCGAGTGATTTTATTTTCTTGTAATGCCCTCAATACTTTGGCTTGTGCAGATGCACTCATGTCGCCAATTTCGTCAAGAAACAATGTTCCACCATTAGCTTGCTCAAATTTTCCTGCTTTTTGTTTGTGTGCTGATGTAAATGAACCTTTTTCATGACCAAATAATTCACTTTCTATTAACTCAGATGGGATGGCAGCACAATTAACCTCAACAAATTCAGCCTTATTTCGCTCACTTTTTTCATGTAATTGTTTTGCAACAAGTTCTTTACCGCTACCATTTGCTCCAGTAATCAAGACTCTTGCATCCGTTGGAGCAACTTTTTCAATGATTTCAAGTATGGATTTTATAGCATTGCTCTTTCCAATAATTTTACTTGAATCTTGAGTTTTAATTTTTCGTTTTAGGGTCTTGTTTTCTCTTATGATAGAGTTGTTTTCAAGGGCATTTCTTACAGCAACTAAAACTCTGTTTAGGTCTAATGGTTTTTCTATGTAATCATAGGCTCCCTTTTTTAGTGCTTGAACAGCAGTTTCAATGTTACCATGACCGCTTATCATAATGACTGGGCAAATTATTTCGTTTTTTATTTTTTCGTCTAAAAACTCAACACCATCCATCTTAGGCATTTTTATATCGCAAAAGATTAAATCATAATTGTTAGACATGGCCATTTTTAGCCCTTCAACACCATTTTCAGCATCATCAACATTGTATTTTTCAAATTCGAGAATTTCTTTTAGTGTTGATCTAATCGCTCTTTCATCATCAATGATTAATATTTTCTTCATGATTTCATCCATTTTAGTAGGTCTTTGTAAGATGCTTTTTTCCCAAAGGATAATATTCCTTTAGCATAAATCCTACTTGAAAGCCAAGTGGTGAATATAAACGTTAAAAATAACAAGCTAATGCTTAATATTATTTCCCAAATTTCTACACTGCTTGGACCAATTCCCATAGCGATTCGAACAAGCATAATTACAGGAGATGTAAATGGGATTTCACTTAGCCAAAAAGATAATGTAGAAGAGGGATCATCAATGACTGAGGATATCATAGATAAGGCAAAAATCATAGGTATTGTTAAAGGAACTAAGAATTGTTGCGTATCAGTTTCTTCATCAACAGCGGCACCTATTGCAGCCATCATTCCAGCATAAAGTAGGTATCCTCCTATAAAGTATATTCCAAAAAATATGAACATACTTGGCCAATGTATTTGATAAAATAAGAATTCAATTATTTGAGCAGACTCACCAGAATTTACTGTTAATGGTCCTTGACTTTGAATAGATGAAGAATAAATATCTGGTATAACACTGTTTAAGATTACAATCGAGGTTATTGAAATTACGCTTATCCATATAAAAAATTGGGTAAATCCCACTAATCCTACCCCTATGATCTTGGCAATCATTAGTTTAAAGCTAGAGACAGATGAAATAATTATTTCAATAATTCTGCTTGTTTTTTCTTCAATTACTCCCTTCATTACCTGTACAGAATACATGAGTATAAAGAAGTAGATAAAGAAAGCAAAGATGAATCCTATAATTCCTTTTCGTTGAATATTTTTGTTCTCTTGATTTTCTACATCTATAATATCTAAATTGACTCGAGTTTTAATGGCTCTGTATGTTTCAATCTTGATGTTGTTTTTATTAACTCTATACAGCTCAATGGCCTCATTAATAATACTTGTCAGATGTTTTTGTGCAGAAGAAGAGGGAATGGTCTTGTACAAGCACTTGGCTGTCATGGAATTTGTCTTTATAAGATTTGATGGCAGATAAAGTAATAAATCTAAATTGTCATCTTTTTTAAATAACTCCTGTGCTTCTTCGTAATTTTTATCATCAGGTGACCATTTTAGATTATACTTCTCACTGTTTCTTAGTACACCATCAAACATTTTACCTTCATCGAAAACAAGAATTTCATAGTTGTTTTTATTTCCTTTAGAAAGGTAAGCCGTCAAACCTATAAATCCAACAATTAAGATAGGACCTAAAAAACTCATAATGATGAAAGTTTTCTTTCGAACTCTAGTCCAGTACTCACGTTTTATGATTAACCAAATTTCACCCATTATTAACAACATTTAGAAAAACATCTTGCATACTTGGTGAATTTTTCTTGACCTCTTGAATCTCAACATGATTTACAATTCCTTTAATAAAGTCGCTAATTTTTAATTGATCTAATAATTCAATAGTAGCTACATGTGTTTTTTCGTTAATGGAATCATGATTTTCTAATTTCCAACCTCCCCATACTGCATTGGTAAATGACATTTTATTTCCAATATATACAATGGTCCATTTGTTATTGGTATACTTGTCTTTAAGATCATGAATCTTTCCATCTAATATTTTTTTAGATTTATTTATAATGGAAGCCTCATCACAAATTTCTTCAACCGAATTCATGTTGTGTGTACTTAAAATTATGGTTGTTTTTTCTTTTTTTAACTGCAGTATTTCGTTTTTAATCAACTCACTATTGGCGGGATCAAGACCACTGAAGGGTTCATCTAAAATTAATAATTCTGGTTGGTGCAGAATAGTGGTGATGAACTGAACTTTTTGAGCCATTCCTTTTGAAAGATCCTCAATTCTCTTATTCCACCAACTTTCTATATTGAATTTTTCAAGCCAATATTTTACACGTTGTTTTGCTTCTTTGTTATTTAACCCTTTTAATTGACCCAAGTAAACAGCTTGTTCGCCAACTTTCATTTTTTTATATAATCCTCTTTCTTCAGGTAAATACCCAATTTTATAGACATGTTTTTTTTCTAAAAGTTCACCATGAATCTTAACGGTTCCTTTATCTTGTTCTATAATTTGATTAATTATTCTAATTAAAGTGGTTTTGCCAGCACCATTAGGACCAAGTAATCCGAAAATAGATCCTTTTTTAATCTTGATATTTACATTATCTAATGCCTTGTGTTTTCCAAAAGATTTATGAATGTCTTGGATTTGAATTATATTACTTACTGGCATTTTTTATTAGTAAGATTATGAAAAGTGGTTTTTCATTCTATCAAAGAAATTTTTCGTTTGATTTAATTTAGGCTTGAAATTATCACTTTCATTTAATTTAACCAATAATTCTTTTTCTTCTTTTGATAGTTTTTGTGGAGTCCAAATTTGGATATTGACAATCATATCTCCTCGGCCATATCCATTTATGTCCGGAATTCCTTTAGATCTTAACCTTAAATTTTTACCACTTTGAGTTCCAGGTGGTATTTTTATTTTCGCTTTTCCAGTAACCATTGGGATTTCTACCGATGTTCCAATGGTGGCATCAGAAAATGAAATTCCCAATTGGTATAGCAAGTCATTACCATTTCTTACAAGATGTTCATGCTCAATTTCTTCAATGGCCACAATTAAGTCTCCTGGGACACCGCCACCTGGAGCTTCATTTCCCTTGCCCTGCATACTAAGTTGCATGCCATGTTCAACTCCTGCTGGTATATCAATTTCAATGATAGTTTCTTTTTTCTCTAAGCCAGAAGAATCAACTCCTGCTGGTCGGTTTGAAATTGTTTGACCAGAGCCTTTACATACTGGACAAGTAGATGATGTTTGCATAGCACCTAAAATGGTATTAGTGACTCTTGTCACTTGGCCAGTTCCACCACAACTTGAACATGTGCTAAACTCAACTCCTTCAGCTTGTACAAGTTTATTTACTTTAATTTTTTTCTGTACACCATTGACAATGTCTTCTAAACTCAATCTTAATTTAACTCTAAGATTTGACCCCTTTCTTACTCTACTTCCTCCTCTTCTTCCAAATCCACCGCCACCAAAAGCTGATCCGAAAATATCACCAAAGTGATCAAAAATGTCATCCATGGACATGCCGCCTCCGAATCCGCCTTGTCCACCATCAAATGCCGCATGACCAAACTGGTCATATTGTTGTCTTTTTTGAGGGTTGCTCAATACTTCATAAGCTTCAGCAGCTTCTTTAAATTTACTTTCTGCTTCTTTGTTACCAGGGTTTTTGTCTGGATGATATTTAAGGGCTAATTTTCTGTAAGCTTTTTTGATTTCAGCTTCACTAGCTCCTTTGGAAACACTTAATATGTCGTAATAGTCTCTTTTACTCACCGTTCATTATTTATTCTCCAACAACCACTTTGGCATACCTAATGACTTTTTCATTTATCATGTAGCCTTTTTCTATAACATCAATTACTTTTCCCTTCATATCTTCACTTGGTGAAGGTATATTGGTGATAGCTTCATGAATATCAGAATCAAAATCTTTGCCTTTTGCATCCATAGGTTTTAATCCTTGGCTAATCAATCCCTTGTGCAATTTATTGTAAATTAATTCAAAACCTTCTTTAACAACTTTTGCATCTTCTACGTTTTTGTTATTATCAATTGCTCTTTCAAAATCATCAACAACAGGAAGTAGTTCTTTAATCACATTTTCACTGGCATTGGTAATCAAATCAATTTTTTCCTTTGCAGTTCTTTTTCTGTAATTTTCATATTCAGAATACAATCTAATGTATTTTTCTTTAAAATCTTGATCATCTTTTCTATCGGTCTTTTTAGCATCTTTCTCTACACTTTTCTTGTCGACCTTCTTTTCCTTTTTAACCTTAGATTCAGATTTATCTTTCTTGTTAGTTTTTGTTTTCATGAAATGTAATTTCTAATTACTGATATTGCACTCAAAATGTGAACCAATAAATTATTGAGGACAATGTGTCATAAAATTGTATAAAATGCTGACAAATTGTTATTTAGATAATGACTTAAAGTGACTTAACTAGTTTATCCATTTCACGATGAAGTGCCAAGCCACGTAAGTTTTTTGCAATAATTTTTCCATTGGCATCAATAAGGTAATTGCTAGGAATTCCTCTAACACCATAAATTCCAGCACCTTGACTTCCCCAACCTTTTAAGTCACTAACGTGTTCATCCCAGGATAATTTATCTTGTTCGATTGCTTTGACCCAAGCTTCTTTGGATTTATCTAAAGATACACTGTAAATTTTAAATCCTTTAGCATCTTTGAATTTGCTCTTTGAATATTTTTGATACAATGAAACGATGTTCGGATTTTCTCTTCTACATGGTCCACACCATGATGCCCAAAAATCAATCAATACAACGTTTCCCCTAAGTGATGATAATTTTATATTCTTTCCATTAGGATCTTTAAAGTCTAATTCCGGGGCTGTGTTTCCAATATTTAATCCAGTTGTTTCTTGGTTTGATAACGGTTTTTTATCACTATTAATAGTTGTAAAGCTTATTAGTAATGAAAGTATGGTGATTGAAATTAGCTTCATTTTTTATCCTTTTAAATATCAAATATTATTCCATAAATTAACTTATGCGCTTTATGTCTGCGCCTAGAGAAAGCAATCTTCCTTCAATATTTTCATAACCTCTATCAATTTGTTCAATGTTAAGAACAGTGCTCTTACCTTTGGCTGATAAGGCAGCTATTAAAAGAGAAACACCAGCTCTGATATCAGGAGATGTCATTGTTATTCCTTTCAGTGGAGCTTTTCTGTCAAGTCCAATAACTGTTGCTCTGTGAGGGTCACATAAAATTATTTGAGCTCCCATGTCAATAAGTTTATCCACAAAAAACAAGCGACTCTCAAACATTTTTTGGTGAATAAGAACACTTCCTCTTGCTTGTGTTGCAGTAACCAATACAATGCTTAATAAATCTGGGGTGAAACCAGGCCATGGATGATCAGAAATGGTCATGATTGAACCATCTATAAATGATTCTATTTCATAATGATCTTGAGATGGTATATGAATATCATCATTAATTCTTTCCAACTTAATACCAAGTCTTTTAAATATATTTGGTATCATGCCCAGTTTATCATAAGCTACATTCTTGATGGTAATTTCAGACTGGGTCATGGCAGCTAATCCAATAAAACTACCAATTTCAATCATGTCAGGTAAAATAGTATGCTCACAACCTTTTAATTCTTTTACGCCATTAATGATGAGTTTATTTGAACCTATTCCAGCAATGTTGGCCCCCATTTTATTTAGCATTTCTGAGAGTTGCTGAATATAGGGTTCACAAGCAGCGTTGTAAATTGTAGTTTCACCTTCAGCCAATACAGCTGCCATAATAATATTTGCAGTTCCAGTTACTGAAGCCTCATCAAGAAGCATATATGCTCCTTTTAAGCCTTCAGGAGCATGGGCTTTGTAAAAGTTTGTTGCACTATCATACTCAAATTTTGCACCTAAATTTTGAAAACCTATAAAGTGAGTATCGAGCCTTCTTCTTCCAATTTTATCTCCACCTGGTTTTGGAATATATCCTTTACCAAATCTTGCAAGTAATGGCCCAACAACCATTATGGAACCTCTTAAACTTGCTCCCTTAACTTTGTATTCATCCGACATCATAAAGTCTACATCTATTTCATCTGCTTGAAATGTGTAGGAACCTTTACCAACTTTATTAATTTTAACTCCAAGGGTTGACAGTAAATCAATCAACTTGTTTACATCAATGATGTCTGGGATATTGTTAATTGTTACCTTTTCAGGAGTTAGTAAAACTGCATTAATTACTTGTAATGCTTCATTTTTGGCGCCTTGAGGAGTTATTTCTCCTTTTAGTTTTTTACCGCCAATAATTTCAAAAGCGCCCATGATCTTTTCTGCGATTTTTGTTTTTAGAATAATTTTTGTTCGTAGATTTTTTCTTTTTAAAACCTCTTACAATGTCATTTGTATCTCTGAGATCTTCTGATGAAATAGTCAATTTTCCTTCAGACAATTCTTCTAATTGTTTAATAATTAAATTATCGTTAACAGAATCTCTATTCCATTGTAAATACGAGGTTTTAAGTAAGTTAGCTATATGCTTTACAAGTTTTGATTTGTTTTCGCTGTCCTCTAGTTTTGAGGCTTCCTTAACCATATCCTCCATAATCTTACCATAGTGCCCATATTTTATAGCATTGCTTGGGTAAGGAACTTTATCAGGTTTTGAATTGTATTTTTCTTTCTTAGGCGGACCATATGGTGAGTCAACATCTAATTCAAAGTTGGAAATAATATGTAAATGTGACCACAATTTTTGATGATGTTCTTCTGAATTGCTGTTTTTTTTGGCATTTGGATTAATCAAGTCCATGACTTTTATAATGGTCTCTGCACATTTGTTTCGTTCATTTTTATCAGAAATAGTCATCGCATGTTGAACCATTTGATGGATATTTCTACCATATTCTGGAATAACTAAATCGTTGTGATCTGTGTTATAAGCTAAATCAAGCGTTGATTGCATAAGTATAATAGGTGTGAAAATTCACTCAAAAGTAGCAAATTAGATGTTATATCCAATTAATTTTTCACCAATTGAAGTTTGGCAAATTTCAATAACAATTGTTTTTGTCCAGCAGAAGCGAAAAATACGGTAGCTTTAGTGTTAGGATAATCTCCATTAAGTTCAATAACTTTACCCTTGCCAAATCTATCATGAAGTACTTCATTTCCAACTTTAAGTTCTTTGAGATTTAAATTTTCACTGGCTGGAAAATTTTCCTTTTCAATGGTTGATATTTTTTTAAAATTTTTAGGGCTCTTTTGGAAAAATTTGTTTTTAAGAGGTGTCCCAGAATTTGAATTTATGAATGAAGATTTTTGTTTAATTTTAGTTTCGTTTAAAAACTTGGGGTCAAGTTCTTCTAAGAACCTGCTTGGCTCACATTGAATTAAGTTCCCCCATTTGAATCTATTTATGGCATATGATAGTGTTGCATTGACTTTGGCTCTTGTTAAAGCAACATAAAACAACCTGCGCTCTTCCTCCAGTTCAGTCCTTGAATTTTTGGAAAGCATGGAAGGGAATAAATCTTCTTCTAATCCCACGATATAAATGTTTTTAAATTCCAGTCCTTTTGCAGCGTGAATGGTCATTAATGAAATTTTATTCTTGTCTTCTTCCTTTTCATTATCTGCATCGGTAAGTAATGCTACATCAACTAAAAAGTCACTTAGAGAAATAACATTTTCAGAAGTTGAGTTTTTTGAAAACTCTTGGATACCGTTAAGTAGTTCCTGGATATTCTCATATCGTACTATTCCCTCTGGGGTTCTGTCATTGCTTAGATCCCTGATTATGCCAGTGTTTTTAGCTATCTCTAAGCTTAGTTCGTAGGCATTAGCTTGGTCAATTCGGGAATTATAATTTAAAATAGTGCTGGTAAATTCACTTATTTTTTGTCTTGTTCCGCCATTAACTTGAAATTCAAATTTTTCTGGATCAACAAGCACATTCCATAAAGAAACATTACTGTTGTTTGCACAAGTTATGGCTTTGTTAATTGTTGTTAGTCCAATGCCTCTTTTGGGATAATTAATTATTCTCTTTAGAGATTCTTCATCATTTAAGTTGGCAGACAATCTAAAGTAAGCAATGAGATCTTTAATTTCTTTTCTCTGATAAAATGATAACCCTCCAAAAATTTTATAGGGTAAATTTAATTTCCGTAAAGCTTCTTCAAAAGCTCTTGACTGAGCATTAGTTCGGTAAAGAATGGCAAAATCAATGTATTTATCTTGAAAAGAATTTGATTTTTCAAAAATATCATTAGCAATTAACTTTCCTTCCTCATTATCAGATTGACTTTTAAGTACATTAATTTTGTTTCCAGCTATATTATCTGTCCATACCTTCTTTTTAATTTGTTCTTTATTAATCCTGATAATACTGTTGGCAGCTTCAACTATATTTTTAGTTGACCTATAATTTTGTTCTAATTTATAAAGTTTATAATCTGGATAATCTCTTCTGAAGTTTAGTATGTTTTGAATGTTTGCGCCCCTAAATGAATAAATAGACTGAGCATCATCTCCTACAACACAAATATTCTCAAATCGAGCCGCTAGTGATTTTACTATTAAGTACTGAGCATGATTGGTGTCTTGGTATTCATCAACCAATATAAACTTAAACTTATCTTGGTATTTGTATAGTGTTTCAGGATGTTGTTTGAGCAATACATTTGTTTTAAATAGAAGATCATCAAAATCCATAGCAGAGGACCTGAAGTTTTTTTGTTGATATCTATGATAAATCTCTCCAATTTTGGGTCTTCCAGTAGATCGATCTGTTGACTGTATATCTACGTTGTTTCTGTAGTTCTCAACACTTATAAGGCTGTTTTTTGCACCAGATATTCTATTAAGCAGTATACCAGGTTTATAAATTTTATCATCAAGTGACAATTCTTTTACAATTGATTTAAGTACACTTTTTGAATCCTGGGTGTCATAAATGGTGAAATTTGAAGGAAATCCAATTTTTTCATGTTCTATTCGAAGTATTCTAGCGAAAATAGAATGAAAGGTACCCATCCATATATTTCTAGCATGATCTTGCCCAACCATAACAGCAATTCTTTCCTTCATTTCTTGTGCTGCTTTGTTGGTAAATGTTAATGCGAGTATATTAAATGGATCAACACCATGTTCAATAAGGTATGCAATCCTGTGGGTGAGCACTTTAGTTTTTCCAGAGCCTGCACCTGCAATAACCATCATAGGACCAGCTTCAGATTCAACCGCTTTAATTTGTGCACTATTTAGACCTTCAAGAACATTCATCAAGCCAAAAATAGAAATTAAAATACATCAAAAATTCCTTAACCAAAAAACAATGATTTTAATCGAAAAAATGATAGGTGTTTAATCAGTTAAATCGAAGTAAAAAAAAAATAATTCACCAACCAATGTTTAAAACAGCTAAAAAAACACGTTTAGTATTGGATTGTAAATTTATTATTCTACCTTTGCAAGCCAAAATTTAATTAACAGAAGAAAATGCCTACTATACAACAGTTAGTAAGAAAAGGAAGACAATCGAAAGTTAAAGTGAGTAAATCTATCGCTCTAAGTTCGTGTCCACAAAAGAGAGGTGTTTGTGTGAGAGTATATACAACCACACCTAAAAAACCTAACTCTGCAATGAGAAAAGTTGCAAGGGTGAGGCTAACAAACGGTAAAGAAGTTAACGCTTACATTGGTGGTGAAGGTCATAACTTACAAGAACACAGTATAGTTTTAGTTAGAGGTGGTAGAGTTAAAGATTTACCTGGTGTGAGATATCACATTGTAAGAGGAGCATTAGATACTGCAGGGGTTGAAGGTAGATCACAAAGAAGATCAAAATATGGTACTAAAAGACCTAAGAAGAAATAAAGATATTTAGAAATGAGAAGAAGAACAGCAAAAAAGAATATTATCCTTCCAGATCCTAAATTTAAGGATGTTGAAGTAACTAAGTTTGTCAATAATTTAATGATAGATGGAAAGAAAAATATTGCTTTCAATATTTTTTATGATTCTATAGAAATCATTTCTCAAAAGACTGAAGAAAACGGTTTAGATGTTTGGAGAAAGGCAATTGAAAACATTACACCAGCAGTAGAAGTTAAAAGTAGAAGAGTTGGTGGTGCTACCTTTCAAATTCCAACACCTGTAAGAGAAAGCAGAAGAAAATCTCTAGCTGTTAAATGGTTAATTAAATATGCTCAATCTAGAAATGAAAAAACAATGAGCGAAAAATTAGCTGGAGAAATTATGGCTGCATCTAAGGAAGAAGGTGGTGCTTTCAAGAAAAAGGAAGACACGCACAGAATGGCAGAAGCAAATAAAGCATTTTCACACTTTAGGTTTTAAAAAAATGGCAAGAGACTTAAAATTCACTAGAAACATTGGTATTGCTGCTCACATTGATGCAGGTAAAACAACTACGACTGAAAGAATCCTATATTATGGTGGGATTAACCACAAGATTGGAGAAGTTCATGATGGTGCTGCAACTATGGATTGGATGGAGCAAGAGCAGGAAAGAGGTATTACAATTACTTCAGCTGCCACTACGCTGAACTGGAATTATAGAGATCAAGATTATCATGTTAATATTATTGACACTCCAGGTCACGTTGACTTTACAGTTGAAGTAAACAGATCATTGAGAGTTCTTGATGGTTTGGTTTTTCTATTTAGCGCTGTTGATGGTGTTGAACCTCAGTCAGAAACCAATTGGAGATTGGCTAATAATTACAATGTACCAAGGATTGGTTTTGTAAATAAAATGGACAGACAAGGTGCTGACTTTTTAAATGTTTGCAAACAAGTTAAAGAAATGCTTGGAAGTCATGCTTTACCACTTCAAATAAACATTGGTTCAGAGGACGATTTTAAAGGTGTAGTTGATTTAATCAATTTCAAAGGAATTGTTTGGAATGAGGAAGATCACGGTATGAGCTTTAAGGAAGTAGAAATTCCAGCTGATATTTTAGATGAAGCAACTGAGTTAAGAGAACAATTATTAGAAGCGGTAGCAGAATTTGACGAGTCTGAAACTTTAATGGAGAAATACTTTGATGCTCCTGAAACAATTACAGAAAGAGAGATTTTAGATTGTTTAAGAGAAGCTACTATTTCAGGAAAGGTTGTTCCTATGATGTGTGGTTCAGCATTCAAAAACAAAGGTGTTCAAGCTATGTTGGACATGGTAATGGAAATTTTACCTTCTCCACTTGATATTGAAGCTATTACTGGAACTGATCCAGACACTGGTGAAGAATCTAGCAGAAAGCCATCTGTAAATGAGCCTTTTAGTTCTTTGGCATTTAAAATTGCAACTGATCCATTTGTAGGTAGATTATGTTTTACAAGAGCCTATTCTGGGAAACTACAATCCGGTTCTTATGTTTATAATACAAGAACTGGTAAAAAAGAAAGAATTTCAAGAATATTTCAAATGCATGCTAACAAGCAAAATCAAATACCTTCATTGGATGCGGGTGATATTGGTGCACTTGTTGGATTTAAAGACATTAAGACTGGTGATACACTTTGTGATGAAAAAAGCCACATTGTATTAGAATCTATGAATTTTCCTGATCCTGTAATTGGTTTAGCTATAGAGCCTAAAACTCAATCTGATGTTGATAAATTAGGTCTTGCTTTATCAAAATTAGCTGAGGAAGATCCAACCTTCCAAGTTAAAACTGATGAGGATTCAGGTCAAACAATTATTTCTGGTATGGGTGAGCTTCATCTTGATATCATCATAGACAGACTAAGAAGAGAATTTAAAGTAGAATGTAACCAAGGTGCTCCACAGGTAGCTTATAAAGAAGCAATTAGTTCATCTACTAACCACAGAGAAGTTTACAAAAAGCAATCTGGTGGTAGAGGTAAATTTGCTGATATTGTGTTCTCTATTGAACCTGGTGATGCAGAAAACCCAGGTTTAATATTTGAGAATCTAATTAAGGGTGGTAACATTCCTAAAGAATATATTCCTTCAGTTGAGAAAGGATTTAAGGATGCTATGAATAATGGTGTTCTTGCTGGATATCCAGTTGACAACATGAAAGTAACATTAACTGATGGTTCTTTCCATGCTGTTGATTCTGACTCTTTATCATTTGAATTATGTGCTAAAATGGCTTACAGAGAGTCTTTACCTAAATGTAATCCCGTCATTTTAGAACCTATGATGAAAATTGAGGTTGTTACACCTGAAGAAAACATGGGTGATGTTGTTGGTGATTTAAATAGAAGAAGAGGCCTAATAGAAGGAATGGATGATAGAGCTGGATCTAAAGTTGTTAAGGCTAAAGTTCCTCTATCTGAGATGTTTGGTTATGTAACTCAACTAAGAACAATTACATCTGGTAGAGCAACATCAAGCATGGAATTTTCACATTACGCTGAAGCTCCTAAGAATATTTCTGAGGATGTGATAGCAAAATCAAAAGGAGTTGTAACGGCATAATTTATTGAGCATGAACCAAAAAATTAGAATAAAATTAAAATCGTACGATCACAATCTTGTTGATAAATCTGCAGAAAAGATCGTTAAAACAGTAAAGTCAACTGGCGCTGTGGTAAGTGGTCCAATTCCACTACCTACGCACAAAAGAATTTACACTGTTTTAAGGTCACCTCACGTTAATAAAAAATCGAGAGAGCAGTTTCAACTTTGTGCTTATAAAAGATTGATGGATATATATAGTTCATCTTCTAAAACAATTGACGCATTAATGAAATTAGAACTACCAAGTGGAGTAGATGTAGAAATTAAAGTATAAATATTAAATATAGATAATGGCTGGTATCATAGGAAAAAAAATAGGGATGACTAGCGTTTACAGTGCCGAGGGTAAAAACTTACCATGCACGATCATAGAAGCAGGACCATGTGTTGTTACTCAGATCAAAACGCAAGATAAGGATGGTTACGAATCTGTTCAGTTAGGATTCGATGACAAAAAGGAGAAAAATACGCCTAAGGCTATGCTTGGTCACTTTTCAAAGGCCAAAACGACCCCTAAAAGAAAGATAGTAGAGTTTAAAGGCTTTCAAGAGGTTAATCTTGGAGATGCCGTTACTGTAGAACAATTCCAAGAAGGTGAGTTCGTTGATGTTGCAGGGGCATCCAAAGGTAAAGGTTTCCAAGGTGTAGTTAAAAGACATGGATTTGGTGGTGTTGGTCAAGCAACTCATGGACAACATAACAGAATGAGAGCGCCTGGTTCTATAGGTGCAGCATCATATCCTTCTAGAGTTTTTAAAGGTATGAAGATGGCTGGTAGAACTGGTGGTGAAAGAGTTAAAATGATTAATCTTCAGATTTTAAAAGTTATTCCTGAAAAAAATATTTTAATAGTAAAAGGATCTGTGCCAGGTTCTAAAGGATCATATTTAATCGTTGAGAAATAATGGAATTAAAAGTATTAAACAAACAAGGAAAAGCCACAGCAAAAAAGGTTAAACTTAATGATGAAGTTTTTGGTATTGAACCAAATGATCATGCTATTTATCTAGACGTGAAACAATACCTAGCCAATCAAAGACAGGGTACACACCAGTCAAGAGAAAGAGGTGAGGTAATTGGAAGTACTAGAAAAATCAAAAAACAAAAAGGTACTGGTACGGCTAGAGCGGGTTCTATCAAAAATCCATTATTTAGAGGTGGAGATCGTGTTTTTGGACCTAGACCAAGAAA
>CAJWIX010000016.1 GCA_913042175.1 uncultured Flavobacteriales bacterium | reverse complement strand
AAACTGATGCACGGAGTAGAGTAATTAAAAGATTTTACTCGGGTTCATAATATTTTTAGGATCAAACACCTTTTTTATTCCTTTCATTAAGTCTAACTCAACATTGGAAAAAGGAATATCCATGTAATTTTTCTGAACCCAACCTATACCGTGTTCACCGGAGATGGTACCCCCTAAATCAACTGTAAGCTGGAATATTTTTCTTATGGCTTTTGGTAATTCATTTTCCCATTGATCTTGTGTCAAATTTCCTTTGAGAATATTAACATGTAAATTTCCATCACCTGCATGTCCATAACATATGGACTCAAAACCATATTCTTGGCCAATTTCTTTTACTCCCTCCAATAATTCTGGCAAATGAAATCTAGGAACTACTGTATCCTCTTCCTTATATATACTGTTGGCTTTAACTGCCTCACCAATTCTTCTGCGTATAAACCATAATTGATCTTTTTGTGCCTCGTCTTCAGCAAAAAGAATATTTTCATCACAATTGTGTTGCTCAACTACTTCAATAATTTTTTGCAAATCCTCCATAAGTGTTTCTGGATTATTTCCATCTACCTCCACCAACAATAAAGCCGATACATCATCATTCATAGCTAAATTAGCACCATCAATTAAGTTAATGGTGTAATCTACTGCTGCCCTATCCATGAATTCTAAAGCTGATGGAGTTACGCCAGCCATAAATATAGCTGCTACTGCTCTACAAGCATCAGTGGCAGATTTAAATGGAACTAATATTAACTTATTGAATTTTGGAAGTGGTAAAAGCTTTAAAGTTGCTTTTGTAACAATGCCAAGAGTACCTTCACTACCCACCATAAGCTGTGTTAAATTGTATCCTGTTGAATTTTTTAAAGTATTAGCACCAGTATGAATAACATTCCCATTAGGTAAAACAACTTCTAAGTTTAAAACAAAATCTTTAGTAACACCATATTTTAAAGCTCTTGGTCCGCCACTATTTTCAGCAATATTACCACCTATAAAACAGCTTCCTCTACTAGCAGGGTCAGGTGCATAGTACAATCCTCTTTTGGCAACAGTCTCTTGCAACTCTTGTGTAATGACACCTGGTTCTACAATGACTTGATGATTACTCTCATCTATTTCAATAATTTTATCAAACTTTTCCATTGAAATGCCAATTCCACCATGTATGGACAGTGCTCCCCCACTTAATCCAGTTCTTGCACCAATCGGAGTAACTGGAATATTATTCTCAAATGCAAATTTCATGATTTTGGACACCACATCAACTGAACTGGGTTTGATCAATATTTCCGGAGGGAAATTGAGCGATTCAGTTTCATCATGTCCATAATTGATTAATAGATCCTTGTCTTTTGAAACAACATCATTACCAACCAATTTTTTGAGTTGATTAAAATGTATGCTATCTATTTTGGTATAATTAGTCATCAATTATTTCCTCTAAATAATCTAAAAATTTTGTACTCACAACATGTTTTAATCAAAATTATTCCAGCTTTATAATGTGTAATGTTAATTTAATTAAAAAGTAATTGTAGATTTCATTTAGAGCATTATATTTGCATTCCAAAATTTGATTCGTTAGCTCAGCTGGTAGAGCACATCCCTTTTAAGGATGGGGTCCTGGGTTCGAACCCCAGACGAATCACTTAAAAAAGCCTTCACTTGAAGGCTTTTTTATTTTTTGGCCTTTTCTATAAGCTGATTCATGGTTAAATATTCTAATGCTTTATCATGTGTTGCTTCTAACTTCACCTTTGGTGCAACACCTGCTTCGTAAGCTTCTTTCCATCGTAAAGCACACAAACACCAACAATCACCTGGTTTTAGCCCTGGAAAATCATAAATTGGATTGGGGGTGGACAAATCATTTCCTTTTGATTTTGTATAATCCAAAAATTCTTTTGTCATTTCTGCACATACTACGTGAGTACCTAAATCAATACTGCCTGTGTTACAAAAACCATCTCTATAAAATCCTGTTTTTGGGTTATCACAACATAATTCTAAAGGTTGTCCAAACACATTAAGTGATTGAGCAATAGTGTCTTCCATCATAAATAAAAATATTAGTGAATATAAAAACTTCAAATACATATAACTTTAATAATAGGAATTTTATATTACTTGATTACATTTGTCTAAACATCTACCCAAGTGCTGGAATTGGTAGACAGGCTAGGTTGAGGGCCTAGTGTCCATTAGGGCGTGTGGGTTCGACTCCCACCTTGGGTATTAATAATTTAAATAATAATTTATCATCATGGAAGAAGAAAAAAAAGACAACGATAGTAAACCTATTGAAAAAAATACAGCATTAGAAAGTGTCCCTAATTCAACTGCTGTTCTTGTATTAGGAATTTGTTCAATACCCGCATGTTTTTGTTGGGGGATACTTGGATTAGCATTAGGCATAGTGGCATTAGTTCTAGCAAAAAAGAGTAAAGTAGCCTATGAAAACAATCCAAGCATATATACTGAATCTAGTTTTGGGAATTTAAAAGCTGGAAGAATTTGTGGAATCATTGGGCTAATTTTAAGCTCAATTTATTTTATATATATTATTGCTATATATATTTTCATAGGGTCACTTGCAATGGGATCAGTCCCAAACTTTTAAAATTTAAAAAATGTTACCATGTGGTATTAAACAATTAACTGGCTTTGATTGTCCTGGATGTGGATTCCAAAGATCACTTTTATCACTATTAAAAGGAGATTTTATACAAAGTTTTGAATACTACCCACCTCTAACTTTAATCATAGCTCTTATGTTTGTGCTTATACTGCATTTATTTTTGGATTTGAAGTATGGTGCAACTATTTTGAAATGGTTGTTTATTACAACTAATGTTGCTGTATTGATAAATTATATAGTCAAGATGTTAAGTTTAACAAGTTGATGGTGTATAACACTGAACATATACCATTGTTATTTATTCTTGTATTTCTTGTTATTGTTTTTATTCAAAGTGGGGTAGATAAAATAATAAATTGGAAAGGAAATTTAGAATTTACTTTATCTACCCTATCTTCAAAAATACCTTCATTTTTAGTAGTATTTGCATTATTTATTGTTTTACTATTAGAAACATTTGGTGGTTTCGCTTCAATTGGTGGGATTATAGAGCTAATATTTTGTAAAGATCAATATTTATGGGCTCAAATTGGGATTACCTCCTGCTCCTCAGCTCTAATAGTTTTATTACTTGGACAACGCATCTCACAAAACTATGTTGATGCTAAAACAATTGTGATTTATTTTATTGTTGCATTAATCGGATTAACATTGGTTTTCTAAAATTGATTTACTGACCAATTTCTCTTCTAATAGCTTTGATTTGTGCTTTACTAGCTCTAGTTTTTAACCTTATAGACTTATCATTATACCCAAGGTTGATTAATTTGATGATGTAATGCTTTTTTTTAGAAAGTTCATCTTCGGTTAATTCAACTTTATCTTTATCCACTTTTCTCACCTTATCTATCTTTTGTGCTTGAAGATTAATTAGAAAAAAAGAGGAAATAAATACAATAAATAATTTTTTCATCACAGCTTATTTAGTTTAAAATAAGCAGCCCTACTTAAAGGCTCATATTCATTTCGTTCACCAAGCAAAACCAACTCATCATTTTCTGCTGTTCTGTGACTGTAGTGAGCTAAGTTTCCAGTTTTGGTACATATGGCATGAACTTTAGTCACAAACTCTGCAACAGCCATTAAATGAGGCATAGGACCAAAGGGATTCCCTTTGAAATCCATATCAAGACCAGCAACAATAACTCGCAAACCATTATTTGCCAATTGATTACAAACCTCAATAATATCAGCATCAAAAAACTGAGCTTCATCAATAGCAACAACATCTACACCCTCTACCTGATCTAATATATCATGAGCTTTTTCAACTGGATTGGACACTATCTCATTAGCATCATGAGATACGACTTTTTTATCGCTGTACCTTACATCAGTTTGAGGCTTAAAAATCATGACTTTCTGGTTAGCAAAACGTGCTCTTTTAAGTCTTCTTAAAAGTTCCTCCGTTTTTCCTGAAAACATGGATCCACAAATAACTTCGATCCAACCAAGCTGCTCTTTATGATTAACTGTATTTTCTAAAAACATTATGAAATAAAAATAATAAAATAGAATAAAGAATTAAGATTTAAAAAATTAAAAAATCAGTTCTTCTATTTTTAGCTCTTCCTTCATCTGTGAAATTCGAAAATTTTGGCATAGATTCACCATAACCTTTAAAACTCAATCTTTCTTTCGCAATTCCACTATTTAATAAATATTCCATTACAGAAAATGCCCTATCCATTGATAAAGCTTGATTATCTTCATCAGAGCCTACATCATCAGTATGACCTTGAATTTCAATTTTCAACTCGACATTATTTTTTAACCAATCTGCAAATGCGTCAAGCACCAACTTAGATGATGATAAAAGTTTTGAAGAATTAGTTTCATATAAAATATCATTAAGGGTGTAGCTTTCTCCATTGTTTATTTGCTTAACTTCTAGGTCCTTGTTTTTTACTACTCCATCAGCAATATCATCACTTGTTAAAAGAATAGATTGAAATGCTGTCTGATCACCTTCCAGCTGAATTAAAGCATCTCCTTTGATTTTTTCTACATTTACTACAGCAACAAAATCCCCTTCTTCATCAAAGTTTATGTCTTGTTCTTTTTTTTCACCGTTTTCATCTGTCATTACTAATTTAGATGACTTTAATAAACCTGGATCTTCGGCATCGACTTTACCTTTAGCAAGTATTACTTTTTCTGGTTTAGCATCCTCAGGAATATCAAAATAAAAAAGATCTTTGCCCCCACGACCCTCTTTTCTTTGTGAAGAGAAGTAACCAAAATGTCCATCAAGACTTACGATAAGTGACTCTTCTGGACCCTCGCTATTTATAGGGTAACCAATGTTTATAGGTTTATCCCATACCCCAGACGCTAAATCTTGCTTTGTATAAAAGATGTCAAAATCTCCTGCTCCCCACCTATCGTCAGAAGACTCAGAAACAAAATATAATGTCTTACTATCTGTATGAATAAATGGTGACTTATCACTTTCAGGGCTGTTAATTGGTCTTCCAATATTTTTAGCCTTTGACCATGAGCCGTCTTGGTTTCTTTCAGAATAATAAATGTCAATTTTACCATATCCACCTGGTCTAGCAGAAGCAAAATAAAGGGTTTTTCCATCAGCTGAAAGAGATGGTTGTCCTTCCCAGGTTTGTGGACCATTGATGTTTGGTCCTAAATTCCTCAATGGTGTCCATTCGTAAAAAGTAGTATCGAATTCAATATCATCTTCGATAATATGTTTCTCAATTTTACGATTTGTAGTGTGATAGATATCACAATTAAAATATCCACCATTGGGGGTGCATGCACATATAAACATTTCTTTATTATTCAATGAAATGGTTGCTCCACCATATTTTGGACCAACATTAAATGGTTCATCCAATGGAAATGGTTCATTAAAATTAGATTTCATATTTTCCCTAGTACTCATTTTAAAAACTTGTGCATGGGTAATCATGACATCTCCCTTGATTTGTTCATCATATTCTGCAGTGAAATACAATTGTTCATTATCTGGTGAAATAACAGGCAATACTTCATGTTTGTCAGAAGTAGAAACAGCACTTATTAATCTTGGACTAAATGGAACAGGATTGGTATAAAAATCACAGAAATAAGTAGACATTTCCACACTAGCTTCTACATAAGCTTTTTGGTCATCGTAATTAATGGCTAATTTCTTTTTGTCATCTATGGGAAAAGACAAAAATTGATTAAAATAATTTTTTGCCTCACAATCGTTTTTTTCCATATAATAGATAAGACTTAAATAATAATAAACATCTGCATGATATTGAGGGCATATTTGAGCTAACTGCAAAAAATACTTTTTTGGAAAATCCATCGGCTCACCCGAAGAATATCTTCTCCTAAAAGACATTTTAGCTAATTCCCACATACATGGAATACACTCTTCATCTAACTCCAATGCATCTTTAAAATACTTGACTCGATGTTTGTAGTCATACTTTTTGTAATTCTTTCCCTTATCATATAATTTTTTCACACTGGAAGAAGGACCATCCTGACAAATTTCGTTCTGAGCACTAAGCGATAAAAAAAATACAATATGTACTAAAAACAAAAAAGACCTGAGAAAGCGATATTTACATTTACTGCTCATCCATTTCATTTTCTGAAAAAGCGATTATGCTGGCGATGGTAGCATCTCCTGTAACATTTACGGTTGTCCTACACATATCTAATATTCGATCTACAGCAAAAATTAAACCAATTCCTTCAATAGGAATTTGTGGGAATAATCCCAAAACAATGGTTAACATAACTAAACCTGCACCTGGTACAGCAGCAGAACCAATAGAAGCCAATGTCGCTGTCATCAAAATTGTCAGTTGATCCATGAGACCAAGATCAACATTAAAACACTGAGCAATAAAAATAGCAGCAACACCTTGATATAAACTTGTACCATCCATATTAATAGTTGCACCTAGTGGAAGAACAAAACTGGAAACTTTTTTGGAAACACCCAGATGCTCTTCCACTCGTTCCATAGTTAAAGGTAGGGTTGCAGCACTTGAGCTGGTTGAAAAAGCCAATAACTGAGCTGGAGATATAGCCTTTAAAAAACGCTTAAATTTAATTTTTGCTAATCTTCTAATCATTAAAGGATATATAAGAAAAACCATGATGGCAAGACCCAATATAACCGTTATACTGTAAACTCCTAGTCCCTTTAAAATTTCAATAGCAAATGATATATTTCCTTCAGAAACTTGCACAAGAACACCTGCTAAAAGCGCAAAAACTCCAATAGGAGCATAAAGCATTATAACATCAACAATTTTCAAAATGATTTCATTAATGCTCTCAAAAAACGCCTTTGCTGGTGCTGCCTTATTTTCAGGGATAAGCACCATGGACACGCCAAATAAAACAGCAAAAAAGATGACCTGGAGCATGTTTTTATTATCTGAAGAGCTCTTAAAAATATTGCTTGGGACCAAATCGACTAAAGGTTGAAGCGGACCATCATCTTTAGTCTCATTAGCCACTTTAACTTTTACAGAAGTTTTGTCCGTGTATTTATTTACCAAACGAACTCTTGTTTTTTCTTCAATAAATTTCCCAGGCTTGATGACATTAACTAAACCCAAACCAACACTAATAGCTATCACAGTAGTGATTAAATAAAGTGTGATAGACTTACCGCCCATCTTTCCAAGAGTTTTTATATTATTCATTGAAGAAATTCCAACGATGAGAGATACTAAAACCAAGGGAACAGCTATTAGTTTTAGAGCATTAATAAATATTACTCCAAATGGTGATATCCAATCTGATGTAAAATCAGTCCAGCCTTTTATTGTGGCTAACAAACTATAGATTAAGCCTAAAACAAGGCCAATAATAATTTGCCAGTGCAAGGGAATTGATTTTCTTTTTTTTACCATTTTGTTGTTTTATTTCTTAAAAAATGATCTAATAGCACCAAAGAAGCCATTGCTTCAACTATAGGAACAGCTCTAGGCAAAACACAAGGATCATGTCTTCCTTGTACTTTAATTTTTATGTTATCCTTAGATTTATCAATTGTATTTTGATCAGTTAAAATAGTGGCAACTGGTTTAAATGCTACGCTAAAATATATTTGTTGGCCATTTGAAATTCCACCCTGGATTCCGCCCGAATAATTAGTTTGAGTAATTACCTTTCCACTTTTAGTTTCAAAAACATCATTATGTTCAGATCCCTTCATCCTAGTGCCATCAAAACCAGAACCATATTCAAATCCCTTGACTGCATTAATACTTAACATGGCTTTACCTAAATCTGCATGAAGCTTATCGAACACAGGCTCACCTAAACCTGTAGGAACACCATTAATTAAGCAAAAAATCCGACCACCTACAGTATCACCCTTTTTCTTGACTTGTTCAATTAAAGAAATCATTTTTTTTGCCATTTCAGCATTAGGACATCTTACCATATTTTCCTCAGATGCCTTTCTTAATAAATTTATGTCATGTTTTTTTGGAGACATAGCAACATCACCAACACTCTGGACATAGGCAAGAATATCAATATTATATTTAGCTAAAACAAGTTTTGCGATTGCTCCCGCAACAACTCTACAAGCAGTTTCTCTTGCCGAAGATCTCCCCCCACCTCTGTAATCTCTTAAGCCATATTTTTCCTCATAGGTATAATCAGCGTGTGATGGCCTGTAAACATCCTTAATGTTACTGTAATCTTTACTTCTACTATTTGTATTGGGAATAATAAAACCTATAGGAGTCCCCGTAGTTTTACCCTCAAATATTCCAGATAAAAAAGTAACTTGATCATCCTCTTTTCTTGATGTGGTAATGCGACTCTGACCAGGTTTTCTTCTATCAAGTTCACTTTGTATAAATGATAAATCTACATTTACATTGGAAGGGCAACCTTCAATTACTCCACCAATAGCATCACCATGAGATTCGCCAAAAGTGGTTAATTTGAATATTTTACCAAATGAATTTCCCATATAACAAAGATAAGAAACCTAACCAGTTTAAAATCTAGACAGGTGCTCTTAAAATTTGGTTTAAAAATGAATTAATCTCTTTAGCCTCTTTATAATTAAACACATTAAAATAAAAACTAAACCAAACTGTTCCATTATCATCAATTTCTTCGGAAAATTTATAAGTACTGTTATAGAGAAATAAAGGATGATTCATGATTTTTGTCTTGAGTTCTGAAGGATTCTCAATTGTATCTAATTTTATCTTTCTGAAAATTCTATTTAATTCACCTCGAAACACCTCAAACCTTCCATTATAAACTTCTTTAAACTTAATTTTCACTCTTTTACCACTCCCAGTAAGTATTTCAAAATAAGAAGATGAAAAAGCTGTGATTTTACCTTGTTTATTATTAATAACTATGTAGGAACCTTCCAAAAATCCATATTGAAAAGAAAAAATAATTCCCAGAAAAAAATTCTTTAAATAATCCCACATTAAAACCAATAACAACAGCAATACTGGAGCTACAAATAAGGAATTTTCTCCAATTGAATCAGATACTTTGATTAAAACAAATACTATCCATATGAAATAGCAAAACACGTTGAAATAAAATAGCACCCTACTTTGAACAGGTTTTGACTTCAGTATAGTTTTTATTAAAAATCTGAAGGCAAGCATTAGACTGTAAATAATTAATAATTGCAGTACAGTAGAAAATATGTAAGGCAAAACTGTCATGAATCAATATAATTTTTATCAACGAAATAGGATTTCAAATAAGGAACGACTTGCTTATTAAGCTTAAAGTAATCTCCTTTACTGTAGATTATTTGTTCATTCTTCAAAAAGGCTAAAACTTGATTAATTCTTTCTGCTCCCCAATGATTATAATAATTATTTAAGTCATGAATTGATAAACTTTTGTGCCAGTAGATTTGAATTAATATTTGAATCTCTTCATCACTTAAAACATCTGGAAAAACAAGGTCTTGATTAACCGAAATTTCAATTTCTTCACTATCATTAATAGAAATCATGGACAACCAAATAGAATACAACCATCCTACATTTCCATCAGATGCTATTGTGAGCTTTTTTATACTTGATGAAAAATTGCCAAGTGAGCCAAAAGTTACTGGGCTACCCTTGTAAAAAATGGGTTTATCAGCCATCTTGTTTTTTTCAGTTAAAAGATGATCAATCATTTTAGCTGAAAAATTGGAGGTAAAAACATAATTCATAACAAGACTATCAAGCGCAGAACAAGCTAATAAATGCTTAAGAAATAAAGCATTTGTTTCAATCATAAACAAAATAGAGTCTTTGTATTCTGAAAACATGGAAAAAAGTTCATTTATATTGACTAACCCATCAAATGATTTTCTCCACCAAAATTCAAAATCATTTAAAATAACTATAGACCCTTTTGGTAAATCATTAAGCTTAGTTATTTTTCCATTGGCTTCTTTAGCAGAATATATGTTTGAATTTATATGAGCTGCAACATCAATTGGAGTAATCTCATTTGGAGCATTTAAGAAGTAAATATTATCGTGCTTATGAGATTTTATAAAAGTATCTATGATATAAGATTTTCCAGAACTTGGGTCGCCTGAAATAATTACTACATTTTCTTCAAACTTATCTAGGTCTCTGTAAGCATTATTAAGAGAATTAATTTGCTTTTTGATAAATGAATTATAGAGTTTATTAGGTTGAGCTTTTGTATTAAAAAACTGATAATAAGCTTCAGCATTTTTTTGGGTTATTGATGGATCTATAGAAATTTCAGAAATGAAATCACGAACTAATTTTAGTTTATCAGCTTTTCCTCTAAAATTATCATAAGCCTTTTCTCTATTTAATCGATCAAGAAAAATAGAGAACCTTTCAGATAATTGAATTTGCCAAGAATTAATTCGCTTGAAAACAGAAAGATCAGTATCATTACTCCTAACCTCTCTTCTGCTATTATGTTTGTAAACAAATTCTTCATTTAAAAATAAATCAGTTGAGACATTAAGCTCATCTTTTAGAATTTGTATTCTATCCAACCATAATGATAAATTAGACTTGTATTCTGTTATTCTGTTTTTCAACTTTTCTTTTACCTCTTTAATCAAATCATCATTATCCTGGTTTTCCATAGTGAAAACCAAAAGCTTGAGCGCATTCATTAATTCTTCTGTATGTTTAGTGATCCAATCTTCATTCTCTTGGGTTAAAGACTTTAATTTTGCCACAAAATGGTCATGATAAATATGATGCATTGTTGCGCTTAGGTAAAATGGTTTTTCAACTAAATTAGTTTGAATATCAGCAAAAGAGTCCAATTGACTGGTGCCATAGATATCTAATTCAATTGGTAGATTATCTAATATGCCAGTTATATCAATTTTTGACAATGTTTTTTCTAAAGATTTTTTAGAATATGATATAGATTGCTCCAATGATAAAATAACCTTATTGATTGCCTTAGGTGTTTTTAATGAACTTAATTTTAAAGCTTGAACTTTATCTTGATAGTTTGAAACTAAGTCTCTTTTTAAGTTATGGTATACTAAATCAATATTAGAACTGGCATGTTCTTTCAAAATTTCCGCAGCAAAATGTACAATTTTGTGATTGTGTAATATGAAAATATTTTTGCCAAACCAATAAGTAAACTCATCAATTTGGTTTAATTGATTTCTGAATTTTTTTGGATTAAACTCTTCCTCTCTTTCAGCAATTAAAGATTTTAAATTTCCAGTTACTAAATCCTGAATAATTGCATTAATTAATTTGCTTACAGCAATATCCAAAGCTTGATTAAACTGTTCAAGAACATGGCTTTTGATATTATTCAAATTGGCTTTTTGAACTTCATCTTGTCGTTGAATTTTAAACTGATGTAGGTAGTTTAAATTAAGCAATCCAACATCATTAATTAACTTGATTAAATCAGGAATGAAATTGGACCTAAATCTATAGACCAAAAGTTTATTCAATGGGATTTTGATTTTCACCTGTTGACCATTTTGAACTTTTTCCAAATGTTTTTTTAAGAAAGTTGAATTAAACAACTTTGATAAATTTTTGTCGAGCAGAAAATCATGTTGAAGATTCAGCCAAATATGTTTTGGTTGCGAATAAATAAATTTTGAAAATTGTTTATAAAAATCATCCAAATTATCACTAAAATTTTCTGCAATTTCTTCACTTAGTTTAAGCACATATTCACTATCGTAAAGCTGGTATATGGTATCACTATTATATTGATGAGCATCCAATATTTTTTGATAATACGTAGTTAGCTCATCAAGTAATTCATTGGTTGAAGAAGAAAATTTACAGTTGAAATCAATGAATTTATCCTGAAGTTGAATCATAACATGATCAAACTCTTGATCATATGTCTTGATGATTTTGGGACGTTCCGACTTTTGGTTAACTACAACCTCATTTTTTGGACTTTCGACAGTATTAATAATTTCTTCCTTTTGCTCATTTAAAACAAATGAGGAGGATGCCTCAATAAATAATGCTGAGCCTATAGATGTAAACAATAAATTTGATGCGGTAATAAATTCCTTTTCTTTTCCTTTTTTTAGAGGTGGCAAATCCATTAATATTAAATCAGAATCATAACTTCTAGACCTAATCAAATCGTTCATACTTTTGTTCTCTATGGCATTATTTAAAACAATAATTTCTGCCCTCATCCTTTTCCTATCAATCATAGATTGAATTGTTATGGAGACCTCTTCAGTATCAATTTGCTCATTATTGACATAAAAGATCTTCAAAGAGGCATTTTTCCAAACTGATGAACTTCTTAGAAATTTAACCATCTGCAATCCCAGTTCATTCTGTTTATTAAACTCAGACCACCAAATATTAATTTCAGCATATTTACCAAATCCTCTTTTTTGATCATAATCTAAATAAAGTATGTTATAATCTAAATCTTTTAGTTTGTTGGTCATTTCACCAAACCATTTTGGATCCTTGGTGTTCCTAGCCCACCCCATTAAAATAGTATTGGGATCTACCCCAGAAAACCCATAGGTGTTGGCTATTGTTTCTATCCCTTTAAAGATGTTTTGACAATACAATCTTCTATGGAAAATACTATCATCTGTAATTTGTTCGTCCTTTACTATTTGGTGTGACTTTGGAAATAACGTAGAAGCAGAATCCACTTCAATTAAATCAAAATTAGACACCATACCTCCTCGACCCATAATGGATTTACCAAATTCAATTAAATGAGGCCTGTTTTGGGTACCTCCACTAAAAAGTAAAATATTAGGTTGCCAGTTTCTTTTATGTACTGATTTTTTTTGAAGATTTTTTAATGCTGTTTTCACTATTGAAGTCCAAACACTAAACCAAACATCTCCTGTTCCAAGTACCAAATCTTTCTTAGATAACCAAAACCAAAAAGCCATCATAACTATCACAGCTACAAGTGTTGCAGCTAAATTCAATTGAATCATGAGTAAAAATGTAGCAACAGCTCCTACTAATGATATGGCTATTGGAATCTTAAATTTTGGTCTAAAGTCTGGGCTAGACCATTGTTCTAAAAAACAAGAGATATTAATGAACAAGTAAGCAGCCATATAAAACATGGCAACTAACTCAGCAATAACATTTAATTCACCAATTAGAATACCTAATTCAGCAATAATAAATGTGAGAATTAACGCATTTCTTGGCTCATTATTTACCCCATGACCTTTAGAAAATATTTTTGGGGTGATATGATCTATTGACATAGCCTGTAAAATCCTTGGACCACCTAAAATACCACCAAGTGCAGATGAAAGTGTTGCTCCCCATACACCACCAAGAACTAATATTGGAATAGCACCAAATTGAATAAGCACATTATTGTTAGTTCTAAGAATCTCAGCATCAATATTATAGTATATGAAAAAAGCTAATGTGATGTAAACAACTAAACCAATGACAATGGACAACATTGTTCCCCATGGAATTGAAATGCGTGGATTCTTTAAATCACCACTCATAGCAACTCCGGCTGTAAAACCAGTTACTGCAGGAAAAAATATACCAAATAAAACAGAAAAATTAGGCGATGAAATTCGATCTACACCTACTTTTAAACCTTCAGATGAACCTAAAAATATTGAGCCAAGAGATAGTATAATTAAACCTAATATTACATACTGAATCTTTAATGCAAAACTAGTACTAATGTAGGCCACTACCATAACTAAAAGCAAAGCAAAAGTTCCCACTATTCTAAGCTTATTTGTAGAAACAGTTCCAATTCCAAAAGCATCATCAAGCACAGGTATTATACTTTCAGAAAATCCAATTAAGTAGAGTGCAATACTAAATGCTGTAGCAAAAAATATAGTTAACCCAATTGCTCCACCAATTGGTAGACCTAAACTTCTGGTTAACATATAATAAATACCACCTTTATCTATTTTCTTATCGGTGGCTATAGAGGATACACTTAACCCAGTAGTAACTGAAATTAAGTGTGAAAAAACAATAATTAATACAACCTGAAAAATTCCTGATGAATAGCCAACAACACTACCTAACCTCATATACATGATTACACCAAGTATAGTAAGTAAAGATGGAGTTAAAACACCACTAAATGTTCCGAATTTTTTTTGGGTTGACATAAATTCAAGTCATAGAATGAATAAATATGCTAAAAATGAATTAATATTTTTGTAATTCAATCTAATAAAATGATAGAGAACCTCAATATTTTAGAACTTTCAAATGTCTTAGCAGGTCCAGCTGTAGGCATGTTCTTTTCCGAATTAGGAGCTAATGTTATAAAAGTAGAAAATAAATTATCTGGTGGTGACATGACGAGAAAGTGGAAATTACCCTCAGAAAAAAGTCAAAATATATCAGCCTATTTCAGTGCTGTAAATTATGGAAAGAAACACGTGTTTCTAGACTTTACTAATAAAGATGACAGAAAAACACTTGAAAGCTACATTAAAAACTGTGATATCATTATTACCAACTTTAAATATGGAGATGCAGAAAAGTATAAACTCTCTTTTGAAAACTGTAAATCATTAAACCCATCTGTAATTTACGCACACATTGGAGGGTTTAAATCCAATCCTAAGCGAGTAGCTTTTGATGTTGTATTACAGGCAGAGACCGGTTTTCTATCTATGACTGGAACATCAAGCCAAACAGCTAAAATTCCGGTTGCACTTATTGATGTGCTTGCAGCTCATCAAATAAAAGAGGGAATCCTTTTAGCCTTATTAAAAAGAGAAAAAACAAAAAAAGCTTATGAAATAAAAACAACTTTAGAAGAATCAGCTATTTCTTCTTTAATGAACCAGTCCAGTAATTTTTTAATGGCAAATCATGTAGCTCAGCCAATGGGCACATTACACCCAAACATTGCTCCCTATGGAGATATAATTACAAGTAAAGAGGGAGATAAACTTGTTTTGGCTATTGGAACAGATTTGCAGTTTGATAAATTTTGTTCCATAATAGAAATGGAGAAAAACAACTCTTTTATTTCTAACCAAAGCAGGGTGAACAATCGCTTAGAACTGATGGAATTGATTAATAAAAAAACTAAAAATATTAGTACGGAAGCTTTATTGATTAAATGTCACCTGTTCAATATTCCAATAGGAAAAATTAAATCTATTGATGAAGTTTTGCAAAGTAAGTTGGCTAAAAATATGATATTAAAAGAAGAAGTAAATGGCCATGAAACAATGCGTATAAAAACGAATGCTTTTGAACTAAGTTCTTGATTTTATTTTGTTAATATATGACGATATAATCTTTATTAGTTTGCTCGCGTCTGCACTGTTTAATTGACTTCCCAAGTTAAGTTGATTATTAATGCTAGTTATTTTAATTACACCTCCTCCTAGTATCCAAAAAGATTCATTGTAAGTCTTTGAGAAAGATTTATTATCAAAATCTTCTAGTTGGATTTTTTTAATATTTTTTGACAAAAACTCATTAGCCTTTCCATAACCAAAAATAGAACGTTTATAACTGAACTTATCTGGATCAATTTTAATGTATTCCATTCCAAATTTTCTCCACAAATAAACTCTTGTAATTCTGTAAAGGAAATAGACCCAAAATGCAATAAATGTAATAGCATACCAACGTTGACCATCAAATATATTTGAGAAAAAACTATAGTATATCATTGAAAATCCTATGCATAGCCACGCTATCAACCATAACAAGATTAGGTTAACCTTCCATGACTCCGTCTTTCCAGAAATAATAATAGTCATGTAGTTTTCATGATGTTTATAAGAAATATGGTTGCCTATCCATTTCATGTTGCAAATCTATAATTTATATAGCTAAAAAATAATTGAAACTTTATCAATAAAATATAGTATGAATAGTTTTTGTTTTATAAATTGTATTTTAGGCACAAATCTTGTATTTGAATAGTAAGTGAATATTAAGTTAAGGTTTATATTAATTTTTTTAATTGGTGTTTTACTATCACCAAAATTGCATTATGCTCAAACAAATAATGATTACATGGACCTCTTGTTGTTCTATGTTGATGAGAAGTATGACATATGCTTCAATAAAGCCATGAAATACACCGAAAAGGATAAAACAAAAAAAGACCCCCTTCCTTATCTATATGTTTCAAAAGCAAGTTTTGAGATGAGTAGGGATCACAAATACACCAACAGTTTTCCGAAGGCTTATAAAACTGCCATATCATTTGCGGCTAAGTACCGAAAAAAAGACAAAGAATATAAGTTTAAATCAGATGCAGAAGATTATATAGATGCATTTAAAATGATCATTGTAGAAGATATTGAAAATTACATTTTGGAAGGTACAGAAGCTACTTATGGAAAAGCAACTGGGCTTTGTAAAAAAACTTGCGACATGGATCCTGAGGATTACGGTGCTAAACTACTTTATGCTTTATTATGTAACCTCACTAAAAATAAGTCTACAGCTAAAGAATACTTTAAACTATGTAAACCAAAGTTAGAAGAATATAAAGACAATAAGTTTAGCTTAAAATACATGACCAAATCACAACAATTTATATTAAGATTTGCTTTAATAGAATTTGCTAATTACTACAAGAAAAAAGACCCATCAAAAGCCAAGATGATGCTCGAAAATGGAAAGCATTTGTTTTATGAAGAAAATGAATTTTCAAAAATTAGTTACAACCTTGATTACAAGTTGGTTTACGATAATCTTTAAGTAATTATTTCATCAAGAACTTCTTTCAAGGATTGAAAAATGTAATCAATATCTTCATTAGAAATACAATATGGAGTTACTACAGGGAAAACATTACCAAGAGGTCTAAGAATAACCCCTTTATCTAATAATTTTTTATATATCAATTTACCTGAATTATTAAAGTAAGAAGACTTACCTCCACTATCTATCTCAACTGCACCTATAGTACCTTTAATACGAGCATCTCTTACTAATTTGTGGTTGCTTATGCTTTGAATATTTTGTTGTACGCGATGCTGAATAGATGAAATTTTGGGCCAGAAACTTTCTTCTTGCATGAGTTCTAAAGATGCATTAGCAGCTGCACAACACAAAGGGTTTCCTGTGTAAGAATGTCCATGTAGAAAAGTATGATGCTGTTCATCAGAATAAAAAGCTTCATAGACTAAATCATCAACTGCAGTAAGCCCTAATGGTAAAAAACCTCCTGTTACTGTTTTAGATAAACACATCATATTAGGCTTTTCAGATAGTAAGTCAGATGCGAACCAACTACCTGTTCTTCCAAATCCGGTAAATACTTCATCGGCAATAGTAAGAACTTCAGCATCCTTAGCCATCTTAATTAGATGAGATAAATCTTTATGGTCATACATGTTCATTCCTGAAGCTCCTTGAACTAGAGGTTCAAAAATAAAAGCACAAACATCATTTCCTTGAATTAACTTTTTAAAGGTTGAAAAAACTTCGTCTTTATTTGATTCATTAGGAAGGGGTATAAAATCTACATCAAACATGAAATGTTCAAATGGCTCATTAAATCCCCCTCTAGCTGTAACACACATACTTCCAAAAGTATCCCCATGATAACCTCCTTCAAATGCTATAAATCGATTTCGTTTTTCGCCCTTGTTAGCCCAATATTGCATAGACATCTTAATAGCTACCTCATTTGCGGTTGAACCATTATCAGAGAAAAAAACTTTTGTTATATTTTCTGGTGTATGATGCACTATTTTTTCGGCTAATTCTACTGCAGGTGCATGTGTAAAACCTCCGAAAGCTACATGTTCTAATTTTGTCATTTGATCATGAACTTTTTCTCTTATATAACTGTTACAATGACCGTGTCCATTTACCCACCAACTTGAAAAACCATCTATGTATCGTTTATTCTTTTCATCAAAAACATAAGCCCCTTCTCCCCTAGTAATAGGTAGTATATTTGCTCCTTTCATTTGATCAAATGGGTGCCATACATATAATCTATCTTTGTCTTTTAAATTCATATTGGAATATATTCCATTAAACTTTGTTTAAGAGCTTCACCTTGTGATTCTACCCAGTTATTTTCAATCTTGTCCACGTTGGGAATTCTAGCTAAAATTTTAGTTTGTGTTGCGTCTTGTATTATTTTCTCAGAAGATTGAACCTCATCACCAACAACAACTAAACCCAAAAGACATAAACCATATGATTTAATTTGTTCTATAGTAAGAATGGTATGATTAATACTACCCAAATAATTTTTAAATACAACTATTACCCTTGTGTTGAACCTTTTAGCCAGATCAATAATCATATCTCCATCATAATTTAAGGGAACCATTACACCCCCAGCACCTTCAACTATAAGGTTTTTTTTAACTGGCAAATTAAAGTCATTCAATTTTATATTTACGTCTTCCAAACTTGCAGCTTCGTGTGGAGACATTGGAGCTTTAAGCCTATATCTCTCCTTATAAATTTTTGTTTTAGGACTATATTTTGCGACTTTCATACTATCAGAATAGTCTAAATCACCACATTGAACTGGTTTCCAATAGTCATAACCTAAGCCTGAACACAAAATGGAAGAACAAACTGTTTTTCCAACATTAGTATCTATTGATGTAACAAAAATCTTCAAACCATATTATTAAGAATATTAACTAATAATTTAATTTCATTTAAAGTATTAAAATCATGAAAACAAATTCTAATTCTTTCCTTCCCTTTTCTAACTGTTGGAGCTAAAATAGCTTTTACGAATAAATTTTGTTTTAATAATTCTGCTTCTATTTTAAGAGTCTTTTCACCAGTTAATAAACCAACCACCGCACTGTAATCCCCTGTAATAAAAGAATAATGAGGATTTATAGATAAAATAAATTGATTTTTCAATTTTTCAATTATAGAAATATCTTTTGAATACAAATTGGCCAATTGTCCTTTTAGCTGTTCAATAAGTTTTTTTGAAGGAGCCGTTGTATAAATAAATGATCGTGAAAAATTAATTAAATACTGTTTAAGAACTTCTGAACCTACAACAAATGCTCCACTCAATCCAGCAGATTTTCCTAGAGGATAAACTACGGCAATACAATTAGGATGATGAATGAATTGTTGGGCTTGTCCTAAATTGTATTTTCCAGACAATCCCATTCCATGAGCTTCATCAATCAATACACCAGCATCAAATTGTTTTGCCAAATCAAATAAAAGAGTTAAATCCGGAGAATCACCATCCATGCTGTAAACCGACTCCACCACAATTATTTTTTGACCATCGGTATTTGCCAATGTTTTACCTAATTTTTCCAAATCATTATGAGGGAAAACGTGATGTTTTGCGTGAGATAGTCTAATCCCATCTCTTAAGGAAGCATGAATTAATTCATCACTAAAAATGGTAGTTGATCTATCTGAAATTACTGGGATTACGCCAATGTTTGCCATGTAACCCGAGTTGTAGTATAAAGCAGCTTTAGCTCCTAATTTTTCAGCGAATGAAGACTCTAAATGCTCTAATTCGACAAAATTTCCAGAAATTAACCTTGAACCTGTTGCTCCTGATTGATTTTGAGTGGCTAAACCTAGGAAGTCATTAGAAGAAAAATCAACTAATCCATCATAGTTTTTTAATTTCCTAAGTATTCCTTTAGATTTTCTTTCCTCAAGCTTTACATGAAGCTGTTTGTCAAACAAATTCATTTAAAATTTATCAGAGCTTTTTTACAGAAACGACTTTTCTGGGCTCAAATCCATTTTTAATGGCTTTACCCTTTTCCTTAGCTATCTCGTTTCGCTCAATTTTGTGAGATGGTCTAGACCATTTTATTTTTTCATTAGATTCTGGTCTTTCTTTGTATGAATCTTTAATTTCTGGCTTATCTCCCTTCTTATAAGCTTTCATAGGAACTAATCCCAGTTTGTTAAATAAATCGAGATCACCATTAAAGTCTGGGTTTGGTGTGGTTAACAGTTTATCGCCTGCAAATATGGAATTAGCTCCCGCCATAAAGCACAAAGCTTGACCTTCATCACTCATTGATGTTCTTCCAGCAGATAATCTGACAGCTGACTCAGGTAAAACAATTCGAGTGGTTGCAATCATTCGAATCATATCCCAAATAGGAACTGGTTTTTGCTCTTCTAATGGAGTACCTTCTACGGCTACTAAAGCATTTATAGGTACTGACTCTGGTTGTGGCTTCATTAATGCATATGTATACAACATACTAATTCTATCTTCATCAGATTCACCCATACCAATAATCCCTCCAGAGCAAACAGTTAAATTGGCTTTTCTGGCATTGTCAATGGTATCTAATCGATCTTGATAACCACGAGTGGATATAATTTCTTTGTAATATTCTTCAGAAGTATCTAAATTATGATTGTAAGCATATAACCCTGCATCAGCTAACCTTTTGGCTTGATTTTCAGTTAGCATTCCAAGTGTACAACAGACTTCCATATCCATTTCATTAACTGACTTCACCATTTCAAGAACTTGATCAAAGTCACTATCGTCTTTCACGTTTCTCCATGCCGCACCCATACATACTCTACTGGAACCCATATCTTTTGCTTCTTGTGCATGTTGTTTAACTTCATCTACACTCATTAAACTGTTTCCATTGATATCTGTATGGTACCTCGCTGCTTGGGGGCAATATCCACAATCTTCAGGACAACCATCTGTTTTGATAGATACCAATTTACTTATTTGAACTTCTCTAGAATTATGATGTTCTCTATGAATCGTAGCTGCTTGGTATAATAATTCTAATAGGGGCTGATGATAAATTTCAGCGATTTTTTCTTTAGTCCATTCCATAGTATCCATAATGTTTCAAGAAGCAAAAATAGAGAAGTATGTGAATTATTATATAATAATTAGAATTCTTTATAATAAATATACGTGTATGATTAATTTTATAAGATGAAAAAATTGATCTTCTTTTTTTTAATTATTTCTAATACTATTTTTTATAGTCAAGATTATTCATTCAAAATAGGTGTACTAAAATATAATGGCGGAGGTGATTGGTACGCTAATCCTACAGCCCTTCCAAATCTCATACAGTTTTGCAATAAAAATCTGAATACTAATATTAACCCCTCCTATGACGAAATTGAAATTGGCAATAGTGAACTTTTCAACTATCCCTGGGTACATTTAACAGGTCATGGAAATGTAGTATTTGATTCAAGAGAAGTGGCTAATTTAAGGGCATACTTGATAGCAGGTGGGTTTCTTCACATTTCTGACAATTATGGTCTTGACCCTTTTATTAGAAAAGAAATGAAAAAGGTATTTCCAGAAGCTGATTTCATAGAGTTACCACTAAACCATGAAATATATCAAACTCCTTACCTGTTTAAAAATGGATTACCTAAAATTCATGAGCACGATAACAATACTCCATTGGGGCTTGGTTTATTTTATGAGGGGAAATTAATTTGCTTCTATGATTACGAATGTGACTTAGGTGATGGTTGGGAAGATGAAGAAGTTCATAATGATAGTGAGGAAATTAGAACCAAAGCATTAAAAATGGGAGCTAATATAGTGACCTACGCACTTATGGGAGCTAATGAAGTCAACTAAGATGTTTTAAATTCATGGCATATAATATGGTGAAAATTCCAGAAGTAAATACAGTGATGATTATCATTTCACCAATAGAAAACATATTAAAACCTTGAATAATAAGAGGAATTAAAACAAAACCAATTTGAGCTCCTAAATAAATGAAAAAACCTCTCCTTTTCATCATAAACATTAAGTAGACACCTACACCTTCTATCAAGAAAAAAATCAATTTCAATAAACTTTCAAATTTTAAGTTATTGGTTTTAACTTGAATATAATCTTCAACTTTTTGAAATAGAGCTGCATCTGCTCCTATTTGAGAATAGAAATCTTTAATTATGGTCAAGGATTCGTCTAACTGTTCTTGCTGATCTTCCATGTTAGAAAATGAATTTGAAACAGAAGGAAGTATGCCAAATAATAAAATATTAATAGCACTTATAACACAAAGAACAATTAGGAAAGTTGGTCTTTGATTTGCATTTTGATAACCATTATTATTATCGTTTTCTTCATATAGTGGAAAATCTTCACCCATAATAAATATTCAATTGTAATTAATCTATAAAAATTAAATATAAAAAAAAGCCGCATTGCTGCGGCTTTTAAGCGGACCGGACGGGACTCGAACCCGCGACCCCCTGCGTGACAGGCAGGTATTCTAACCAACTGAACTACCGGTCCTAAAGAAGGGACAAATTTAATTTTTTTTAAAGTAATACAAGCAAAACAAGAAAAAATTTAAAAGATTTTTTTTCTTTTAATGAGATATTGAAGTAAAACATCATCAAAACCTCGATCAATATCTACATTAATCAAATCCACCTGATGTTGAATAAGCAATTGATTTAATTGTTCTAATTGTTCATTTCTTTTACGCTGATATACTTCTTTAATTTCCCTGGGATGAAGTTTCATCTTTTCACCCGTTTCCATATCTACTACATTATAATATTTATTGCGAAGATTAAATTGATTTTCTAATGCATCATGATTTATATGAAAAACTACAACCTCATGTTTATTGTAACGAAGGTGCTTTATAGCGTTATTGAGTTCTTCAAAATTTTCAATTGCCATAAAGTCAGAAAATAAAATGACTAATGATCTTTTTTTAAGCAATAAAGCAGCACGATTTATCATTGCTGACAAAGCTGTTTTTTTCTTCTGATTTTCTTTGAATTTTTCTTGTATTAACTTTTCCAAATGGCTAAATACAAATCGTTGATGAGGAAGAGATGATTTAGCAGGAGCAAAAAAATCAATATCATCACTAAAAAAGGTAACTCCAAATGCATCTCTTTGGCTTCTCATTAAATATATTAAAGCTGCAGCAGCATCAACAGAAAAGCTCAATTTGTTATAAGCTTCATCAACAGGAAATAGCATGGATGATGAACCATCAATTAGAATATGACACCTTAAATTGGTTTCTTCCTCATACTTTTTAATGAAAAGCTTATCTGTTCTTGCAAACAATTTCCAATCTAAATGTTTGGTAGATTCTCCATTATTGTAAAGTCTATGTTCTGCAAACTCTACCGAAAAACCATGATATGGACTTTTGTGTAAACCAGTTATAAACCCTTCAACGACTTGTTTTGCCAATAATTCAAGGGAACCAAATTTTCTCGCTTTCTTATAATCTATCAATTATAACAGTTCGTTTGCTAAATTGGCTAATTCTGAACGTTCGCCTTTTTCAAGCGTAATGTGGGCAAATAGCTCATTACCTTTTAACCTATCAATTAAATAAGACAAACCATTACTTTGTTCATCTAAGTATGGTGTATCTATTTGAAATACATCTCCAGTAAAAATAATCTTTGTGTTTTCTCCAGCTCTAGTTATAATTGTTTTGACCTCATGTGGAGTCAAATTCTGTGCTTCATCAACAATAAAAATTACATTAGATAAACTTCTTCCTCTAATAAAAGCAAGAGCAGAAATATTAAGCTTACCTTCATCCTCCATCTCTTCTATTTTTCGGTATTTCTTTTCATTTTGACCAAATTGATTTTTGATAAACTTAAGGTTATCAAATAATGGCTGCATGTAAGGATTAATTTTTTCATCTGCATTTCCTGGTAAATAACCAATATCCTTATTGCTAAGAGGAACAATAGGTCTGGCCAAAACAATTTGATGATATAAATTATGTTGTTCTAAGGCACTAGCCAAGGCCAAAAGTGTTTTCCCAGTACCTGCAACACCTTGTAAAGTAACTAACTTAATATCCGGATTTAATAGTGCGTGCAAAGCAAATGTTTGTTCTGCATTTCTTGGTTTTATTCCGTATACATATTGTTTCTCTACTCTTTCTAAACAATCATCTAGTGGGTTGTAATAACTCAATACAGAACTTTTTCCATTTTTCATGATGTAGAATCCATTGGCTATGATCTTATCTTGAATAACTTCAGTATTAGAAATATTACCCTGCTTGTATAATTTATTGATGTAATCGGATTCTACATTTTCTACCAACTGTTTTCCAGTATACAATGTGCTATCTCTATCAATTTTACCTGTTTCAAAGTCTTCAGCAGTTATATTTAGCGCTTTGGCTTTAAGTCTAAGATTAATGTCTTTTGAGACTAATATCACTTTGGAATCCTTTGCGGTTTGAGTAAGTGTTAAAGCCGCATTTAATATGTGGTGATCATTCTTATTTCCAAAAATTTTAACTGCATCAGCCCCTAAATTTTCATTTTCAAGAATAATCTTAAACTTTCCTTTTTCCTCTCCATTTATTGGAATCCAATCCTGTAATGTATAGGCATTGCTAAGTCGATCTAGTATTCTTATAAATTCTCTAGCTTCATAATTTTTAGTGTCATTTCCTCTTTTAAAATTATCTAGCTCTTCAAGAACAGTAATTGGAATTGCAATATCGTTTTCCTCAAAGCAGTCCAATACATTATGATCATGTAAAATAACGGATGTATCTAGTACAAATATTTTTTTGGTTTTTTTAATCTTTTTAGCCATTGTTAAATTCAGTAATTGGTTGGAAATTTAAAAAATTAATACACATAGCATTAGTTTATTTTTGTTATTTATAGCATAACTTTTGTTAATATTAATTGTATTTGAAGGTATAACTCAGAATTTGCTTGTTCATTCGTTCATCAGAAGCTTCAATAACACATTTTTGTTCTCCTTTTTTTAGATTAGCGTAACTATCTAATGGTATGGTTAATACCGAATTCTTATAATTATATGAACTAAAAACCCATTTATCATTGATAGTTACTTTATAATCCTCAACTCCACTTAAATTATCTTTAATGGTAAATTTTAAGGATTGATTTTCAGTCATTAATTTATTCACTTTTTTCGCTTTAATTTCAGGAGCTATTGAATCTATCATAAGAGTGAAATTTCCCAAATGATTTAATTTCGTTTTAATCCATCCATCTTCATAAATTCCTTTTCTATTTTTAATCTTTCCATTTTTATCTTGAAAAGCGATCAGAAATTTGGAGGTATCTTCATAAAGGTTTGAATTCAATTTCATTGCAAGTATAAACTTGTTTTTTGCAGGCAAATTTGATGGCGTTATGTTTAGTTCATTATTTGACATAGAATGTTCAATAGCATAATCATTATAAAATGTATTAGAATCTATAAACAAAGTATAATTTTCTTCATCAATAGACAGTTTATTGGATTTAGGTATTTTATTTTTTTTGTAACCAATCTCTTTATCAATTAATAATTCATTCATTATCTCAAAATTCAACAGGGCTTTATTTCCAGCTGCGTCTTTTGCCTCTATCTTTATTTTGTGAATTATGGTATCATTCAAGGAAATTACCCCATCTCCTAAACTTCGGTCATATATTGGCAATTCATTTTCAGGATGTATGTAAAGTTTATGAACACTTTCTTTTAGTTCGTGAAAAGCGGTGTAATCTTTGTGAATATTAATTTGTTTGTTGTAACTAAAATCAAGAACATCCATTTTTTGAAAAAATATCAACTTATCATCAAGCCAAACTTTAATACTATATATTCCACATTTATTGTGAGCTAAATCATATTTATCGATTACAGATAGACCAAAGCCTAACGAACCATTTACTTTGATTGGGAGATTACTTTGCGTTACATAATTTTCTTTTGTTTTAATTAGCTGAACACGTTTTTCCTTTATTTCCTGCTTAGAAATACTATTTAGTGTATATAACTTAAGACTCCTAATTATTGGAGGGGTATGATCTTTAACCTTTATACCAAACAATTGTGGATTTACTGGGAATTCTGTAACAGTTTCTCTGATTTCAAAATGTAGGTGTGGGCCAGAAGAACCACCTGTATTACCAGAGTAAGCTATAACTTCACCCTTACTTACCAATATCTCATCTTTGTTTAATGTGAAATCAATTTGTTCTGTTTGTTTGTCGTATTGTTTTTTTCTAAGAATTTGTTCGATTTTTTTGGGGAAATGATCTAAATGAGCATAAACGCTAGTATACCCATTTGGGTGGTCTACATATATAGCTTTACCATATCCCCAATGTGAAACTTTAATTCTAGAAACATAACCTGAATCAACTGCATAGATTCTGTAGTTTATACTTCCATTTGTTTTTATGTCTAATCCTGTATGAAAATGATTGGTTCGAAGTTCACCAAAATTACCAGATAAAATAATGGGAATTCCTAATGGTGATCTAAAGTCCGTTTTATTATGTTGAGCCATTATATTATGGCTGCATAAAACAATACTAAAAAACAGAAAAAAGCATTTAAAATTCACGACACAAATCTTAAGAAAAAATTGTACCAAGAATGTCTTTTTAAAAAAAATTATACACAATTGAATATAAATTTGAATAATTCACATTAGCTACTAACTTTGTAATGAAAGTAAAGTTCTATGGAAAGAGGCATTTCTGCAATAAATGAAATAAGAGAATATGTGAAGGGGTTACAAAAATCCATCAATGGATATCGTGAAAATGAAGAGAAGATGGCAAGTCAATTGAAAAAAATTGATGAAGAAAAATCAAATTTGCAAAATGAAATTAATCAACTACAAGAACAGGTTAAATTATTAAAATTAGCCAAACAATTAGAGGGTGACAGTGTACAAGACACAAAAGAAGTAAAGTTGAAGATCAATGAAATGGTAAGAGAAATTGACAAGTGTATTGCTTTAATGAATAAATAAAACCATGAGTGAGTTATCCATAAAAGTATCTATTGGTGGAAGATCATATCCACTTACCATCAAAAGAAGTGAAGAAGAAAAAATACGAAAAGCTGCTTCAGAAATAAATAAGAATTTAAAAGAACTAAAAAATAATTATGCCGTTGTAGACACGCAAGATTTGTTAGCTATGACGGTGCTACAATATGCCACAGAATCGGTAACTGCAAATAGTTCAGTAGAGTTCGATCGCCTTAACGATGAAATTCTCGCATTAAGAGATGAAATCATCAAATAAATTGTTTAGCTAAATAAACATTTAGTTATGGACATAACAGCTATATCAATTGGGCTGCTTATTGGTGCAATATTAGGAACTACTATTGGATACTTCATTCTTAAACGACTACTAAGCAAACAAGAAAAAGAACTTTTATATAAAGCAAAAATTCAAGCAGAAAACATCAAAAAGGATAAAATAATCCAAGCCAAAGAAAAGTTCTTAGAACTAAAAGAACAGCACGAAAAAACCATCAATAGCAGAGAAAGAAAAATTCAAGATAAAGAATTTCATTTTAAACAACGTGAAAATAATTTCAATAAAAAGAATGATGAATTGAGAAAAAGAGAAATTGGCGTTAAAGAGATCGAAGAAAAATTAGAAGGACAAATTGATGGTGTGAGAAAAAAAGAAGAGGAACTAATTTCAAGCCAACAAAAGCAAATTGAAATTCTTGAAAAAGTAAGCGGTTTTAGTGCTGATGAAGCTAGAGATCAATTGATGGAAACTCTACAACAAGAGGCAAAAACAAAAGCCATGGCAACTTTGAAAGAGATTAAAGAGGAAGCAGTCATGAATGCTAATAAAGAAGCCAAAAAGATTCTTATACAAACTATTCAACGAGTAGCTGCTGAACAAACAATAGAGAATGCTGTCTCTGTTTTTAACATAGAGAGTGACGACATCAAGGGTAGAATAATAGGAAGAGAAGGAAGAAATATAAGATCATTAGAAGCTGCTACTGGTGTTGAAATTATAGTTGATGACACACCTGAAGCCATTATTCTATCATGCTTTGATCCCGTGAGAAGAGAAATTGCAAGGTTATCACTACACCAATTGGTAACTGATGGCAGAATACATCCTGCGAGAATTGAAGAAGTTGTTGCAAAAACACAAAAATCAATTAAAGATGAAATTATTGAGGCTGGGAAAAGAACATGTATAGACTTAGGAATTCATGGACTTCACCCAGAACTCATGAAAATGGTAGGTAGAATGAAATACCGATCATCTTATGGCCAGAATCTATTACAACACTCAAGAGAAGTAGCTAATTTGTGTGCAACTATGGCATCAGAGTTGGGTCTGAACCCAAAAGTGGCTAAACGTGCAGGGTTATTGCATGATATTGGTAAAGTTCCTGAAGATGAACCCGAACTTCCTCATGCTATTTTGGGTATGAAGTTGGCTGAAAAATATGGAGAGAAGAAAAATGTTTGTAATGCTATTGGTGCACATCACGATGAAATTGAAATGACCTCTATGATATCTCCAATTGTACAAATCTGTGACGCAGTATCTGGGGCTCGTCCTGGAGCAAGAAGAGAGATAATTGAAGCATACATACAACGAATTAAAGAGCTTGAAAACACTGCACTCTCTTTTGATGGTGTAACCAAAGCATATGCCATTCAAGCTGGTAGAGAATTAAGAGTGTTTGTAGAAAGTGAAAAAGTGGGCGATAAAAGAGCTGACGAACTAGCATTTGAAATTTCAGAAAAAATTGAATCTGAAATGACTTATCCTGGCCAAGTCAAAATAACTGTAATTAGAGAAAAAAGAGCTGTTTCTTATGCAAAATAACCTAAAAGAATTATCAAATAAACATGTACTTGTAACTGGTGGTGCAGGTTTTATTGGGAGTAACTTATGTGCCTATTTGTTACAAAACAATGTTAAAGTAACCTGCCTTGATAACCTAATTACTGGGAAATTAGAAAACATTGAGGAATTAATGTCAAATGCCAATTTTAAATTTATAAATGGTGACATTACCAACTTAAATGATTGCACAAACGCGTGCAAAGAAATTGATATTATTTTACATCAAGCTGCTTTAGGGTCAGTGCCTAGATCAATCGAAAACCCTATAAACACCAACAACATTAATATTTCAGGATTTTTAAACATCCTTTGGGCTGCCAAAGCAAGTAACATTAAAAGAGTAGTATATGCTGCGAGCTCTTCAACTTATGGTGATTCAAAAAAACTCCCAAAAGTTGAAGATGAGATTGGTCTTCCATTATCTCCATATGCAGTTACAAAGTACGTAAATGAATTATATGCAGGTGTATTCTCTTCCCTTTATGATCTTGAACTAATTGGACTAAGGTACTTTAATGTTTTTGGTAGAAAACAAGATCCCAATGGTGCATATGCTGCTGCAATACCAAAGTTTATCAAAGCCTTTGTCAATTATGAATCTCCAATTATCCATGGTGATGGCTCACAAAGTAGAGATTTTACTTATATAGATAATGTTATTCAAGCTAATGTTTTAGC
>CAJWIX010000015.1 GCA_913042175.1 uncultured Flavobacteriales bacterium | reverse complement strand
TTTTCATGAGGAAAATTTTAATGTTGAATTACAATATATTCAGTTTCCCACTTGTCATTTATTAAATAACTAAGACAATAAACATTGCTTTGAAAATTAGTTAAGTTAATTAGTTTATTTCTTTGATTTTTATCGTCTATATAAACGGTTTTTCCATATATATCCCTTATTATAATTTTATCAATTACATTTTTGTTTTGTATGGTTATAAAACCTTGTGATGGATTGGGATAAACTAAAATATCTTTTGTTTGATTTTGAATATTAGAGCTTACAGAAGAACATGTGTCACAGCTTCCCCAGCATACTGGAATAAGTGTGGTATCGCTGTTCGGAATTACTAAGATTCTATTTGTGAAGTTTGTATTTCCATTTGTGCAAAAGCCGGTTGGATCATTTGTCTCTTGAATAGACCAGTCATCAGCTGAAAATTTATATTCAATAGTATCTCCACTAACAAAAGGTAGTGTTACTTCCCAAATATCATTTTGAAGTGGAGATGACATTGGATTACAATTTCCACACCAAGAATTAAATGTTCCATTTAACTCTGGAGTTGTAAACGGTTCTGTTACATTGGCCATATTTAATTTAAAGGTTACATCAACAGTGTCTATAACAATATTAGTGTTAGATATAACCATCTGTTTCCAATATATAGTATCTCCATTAGCGACCCCCCAAGGACCTCTAAGCCCAAATCTTGCAACTGGCCCACTGTAAACACCATTTGTAGGAGTTGAGTCTAAATGAATGGTATATGTTGAATAACCCGTCATTGATGTATCAACCAAGAAGTTGAAATAACAAAATGCTGTATTAGAATTGGGTGGGTACACAAAAAGTCTTGCGTTGGCATTAGCTGGAGTTGTCGTAGGGTTTTTTAGGGTGATCTCAACTTTATTGTAATCAGAAGCATCAATGCCTAAATCTGCTTGTAGATTTCCACTCCTCATAATTGGCGTTGTATTAAAAGATCGCATCGCTAAAGCATCAGGCTGTTCTGTTAACGTACAACCACCACCACTCACCCATCCTTCTTTAGAATTTTGCCAATTGTAAATAATTTGTGCATTACAAAATAGAGTTGCAAAAAACGAACAAAAAAGAAAAGTGAATAAAAGAATTTTTGATTTAAAATTAGTAGTAAAAATTTTTAGATATTTTTCCATAAACTAAGTGTAAAAATTACATTTTCTAATTTAGTAAAAATTACTATTTAAGTCATTTTTAATTAAACATTTCATAGTTTTAGCTTTTCAATCAAAAAGAAATGAATAAAAAAATTAGACTAATACTAATTATGGGTCTCACTACTATTGGTTTAGCTTTTGGGCTTTTATACCTAACATGGGGTGGTGACAATGAAAGTAAATTAGAAAAAACCATCATTAAATCAACAGATGAAAACAGTGTCAAATCATTTGATGATTTAATATCCACAACATGGATTAGTCAAAAGGAAGATTCTTCAAGTGCAGAAATTTCATTTATTATTGAAAGTAGTCCAAAATACACCAAAGGCTATTTTGAAAATTTTGATATTCTGTTCAAAGTATCTGACAATGACCCCACTAAATCAAAACTCAAAGTTTCAATAGATGTAAGTAGTATTGACACAGATAATAGCATGCGTGATAAAAACCTAATGGATGAGGATTACTTTAATACTATCAATTATCCATCGATATCATTTATTTCAAAAGAAATTAAGAAAGAAGATACTAATTATATTGCTAAAGGTATAATTGACATGATGGGTAAAGAAAGTGAGTTAAGCTTTAAATTCAATTTCAAAGGAACAGAACTAAATAAGAACAATAAAGAAGTTGCCATTTTTGATGGTGAATTTCAGCTAAATCGAGTTGACTTAGGAATGCCCTCGATAAAATCTATTGGTGATAAAGTGGATGTAAGCTTTTATTGTGAATTAGTTCAAAAAAAATAATCCTTATTTCATATATTTTTTGATATGCTAAAAATTGCATTTGACAAAAGGTACATTCTTCCTTTACCTGAAGGTCACCGTTTCCCTATGATGAAATATGAACTCATTCCAAGTCAATTACTGTATGAAGGAATAGTGAACAAAGAAAATTTCTTTTCTCCAAATAAAATCGAAAACTATTGGGTTGAAAAGGCACATGACATTGAATACATACAAAAGTTAAACAATCTTAATTTGAGTCGAAGTGAAATTAGAAAAACAGGATTTCCATTGACTAAAGAACTTGTCGAAAGAGAATATATTATTACAAAAGGAACATGTGAATGTGTTGACTTCGCATTTAATTATGGTGCAGCAGCAAATATTGCTGGAGGAACACACCATGCTTTTAAAAATAGAGGCGAAGGGTTTTGTCTTTTCAATGATGTTGCCGTAGCATCATATTATGCTACAGAAAAATACAATCTTAGTAAAATTTTAATTATCGATTTAGACGTTCATCAAGGCAACGGAACAGCATCCATATTTAAAAATGAAGACCGAGTTTTTACTTTTAGCATGCACGGCAAAAAAAACTACCCTTTTAAGAAAGAAAAATCTGATTTGGACATTGAACTTGAAGATGGTATAAATGATGAATTGTATCTTTCAATACTAAATGACGCACTAAATGACATTCAAAAACACATAAGTCCTGAAATTATATTTTACATTTCGGGCGTTGATATCTTGTCTACAGATAAACTAGGTAGACTTGGTGTTAGTAGAAACGGATGTAGGCAAAGAGATGATTTAGTTTATGAATTGGCTAGAAAAAAGCAAATACCCATTGTAACCTCAATGGGTGGAGGATATTCAGAAAAAATTTATGACATCGTAGAGGCACATTGCAATACCTACAAAAGTATGATTGATATTATATTTTAATCCCAACTGAAATAAGCTGTAAAATCTAAATCATGTTGGTCATAACTAATACTATCGAAAAATCGATCATTTTGTCTTGTGCCTAAATAATAAAATGGATTAATAACAGCTGAATCAACAGGTTCTATATTTGGATTATCGTAATCATAAATTACAATTTTATATTCACTCGATTCCCAATCATAATTTTTTAATGAATTAACATCAGATAAATCAACTGTAAAATTTTCAGTCATGTATGTTGAAAAATTTACACTGTAAATATCAGGCAAAATATGAACAAGCTCATCATCAATAAATACATCAAAAGTCAAATCCCACCATGAAAATGGATAATCCCAACCTACACCATTATCATTTTCATCTTTAACATGGTAAATTTTTATAGAATCTAAGCTGACAAATTGATGGTATTTACATCTACCATTATCAATTGATCTATTGGCATTATAATTATAACCTAATGGGTCTGTACATCCCTTTTTACAGCCTGTTAATGGTAAAATAAATATAAGAGTAAAATAAAGTATGTATTTATTCATAAATTAAAATTAAAAAAAAATCACCCCGAAAGGTGATTTATAATTCATTGATCTGTTTCTGACGAAATTATGGCGAAATTTCTGGTTGGAGAACAAGCTGTATGAATATTTGGTCTCCATGGCTCCTTCTCCCAGGTGTATGGTGTTCCTGTATAGAAAAATCCTGAAGCAGTCATTTGTTTATTATTCATATTAACAATGTCCAATTGATATTCTTGTCCATCATATAGTGTTATGTTTAGAAATTTTCCTCCATCATTTTCACAACTCCAAACACCTTTTTTTTCATACAACAACTCCCCTGATTTACCACACCATATTGTATATATTACATCTCCATTTTTTCTAAAGGTGTATGCATAACCAGTGTTTTCGTCCAATTGATTAGAAAATATATCGTGAGTAGGCCCAAAAACATTAGCATGATAATGATTTTTACCATCATTTGGTTCAACAGTACTCCCCTTTCTGTTTGTTACATCTTCAATTTTAGTTAATGATGCAGTGCCAAAACTTGCACCTTGTAACATCCAAGAGCCTTTAAATATCTTGTTTGAATTATTTAAAGGAAAACATAAATAATCATCGTTTTTTTTGCATGAACCCAAGCCAATTGCTATAACGGTCAACCAACTTAGAATTTTGTAAAATTTATTTGTTTTCATGGCCTATAGTTTTATTGGTTTTATTGTATTAAACAATAGTTGTGCCAAAGACAAGATTTAACTTAAACAACGCTATAATATTATTGTTTATATGTACAATTTTGTATGGTGAGTGATATAATCAACAAACTAAAATCTAGAATCTTAAACCATGATGTAATTAAATATGCATCGTCAAGAAACTTCAAAAATGGTTCTGTAAGTAAGTTATCTCCCTACATATCTAGAGGTGTAATTTCAACCAAGTTTGTTCTTGAAACCCTAATAAACAAAGGGATTGAAATAAAAAAGATGGAAAAATTTTTCCAAGAACTTAACTGGAGAGATTATTGGCAAAAAAAGTGGCAAATGTCGCCTGAAATTGATAAAGATCTTAATTACAAACAACACCCAGTTGCTCACCTTCACTTTCCTCAAAATGTATTTGATGCTAATACAAAAATTACTGCTGTGGATAATGCCATAAAAGAATTCTATAATTCTGGGTATTTACATAATCACATGAGAATGTATATAGCAGCTATCTGCTGCAACATTGGACAATACCATTGGTTAAACCCTGCAAAGTGGATGTATTATCACCTCTTGGATGGCGATTGGGGAAGTAATGCGCTAAGTTGGCAATGGGTTGCAGGCACTACTCGACAAAAAAAATACATAGCAAATCAAGAAAATATTAATAAGTACTTTTTCACTGAAGATAAAAACACATTTATGGACAAAAGCTATGAAAAATTATATTCATTTAGTACCATTCCATCATCTTTAACTTCTCAAAAAAAAATGGAACTAAATACCATATTGCCTGAGCAAAATAAACCAATTATTGATGATAGTAAACCTACTTTTATTTACAACTCTTACAACTTAGACCCCCTTTGGTATTCAAATGAAACAGGAAATAGAATACTATTGTTTGAGCCCTCTCATTTTAAATCTTATCCTGTTTCTGAAAAGGTCATAGACTTTATTACAACATTGTCTTCCCAAATTGAGGATATTCAAATAGTTGTAATGGAATTTAAAGAATTATATGACAATATTAAGAATTGTAAGTCTATTCATTATAAAGAACACCCTTTTGCTAGTCATTACAAAGGAATTAAGACTGAAAGAGACTGGATATTTCCCGACTTAGAAGCAGATGGCTCTTTTTTCAGATATTGGAATAAAGGAATTAAACTATTTAACTACAGATGAAACACTTTAGCAAAGACGACATAGATCAAATGCCAAGGATAAAAAGGCTAAATATCATAAACAGTATATCTGGAATTAAGCCAGCAAATCTAATAGGTACCATTGATATGAAAGGTAACTCCAACCTGGCCATTTTTAGCAGTGTGGTTCATCTTGGAAGCAACCCAGCATTGTTGGGCTTTATTTTAAGACCACAGGAAAAAGTAAGAAGACATACTTATGAAAATATTATTGACATAGGGTTTTACACCATAAATCAATTACCTAACAACATGACTTTAGAAGGGCATTATACATCAGCTAAATTTGAAAAAAATATTTCAGAATTTGACAAATGTAATTTCACCCCTGAGTATTTGAATAATTTTAATATTCCATTCGTAAAAGAAAGCCTTTTAAAAATTGGATTGAAATATGTTGAAAGCATACCTATTCCATCAAACGACACCATAATGATAGTCGGAAAGGTAGAACAAATACATATTGAAGAAAGTGCTTTAAATGAAGAAGGTTACATTAATTTAGAAAAAACAAATTCAGCTGGAATAAGTGGATTAAATAGTTATTATAAACTTGAAAAAATAGATTCATATCCTTATGCTCGTCCAACCGAATTACCAAATTTCACTTGTGAAAGGAAATAAAAATTATTTACCAAAAAAGGTTTGTTTGGTTTGTGAAAAACCATTTACATGGAGAAAGAAATGGGAGAAAAATTGGGAAAATGTTAAATATTGTAGTGCAAGATGCAAATCACAAAAAAAGCTAAATAAGAATTAAGCATTTATCTAAACTCTATATTTGAATATGTCAGCTATGTTAGAAGTAAATAATCTCAATAAAACTTACAAAAATTTTAAGGCTATAGACGATATATCGTTTCAAGTTAACAAAGGAGATATATATGGATTTCTTGGCCCTAATGGTGCTGGGAAAAGCACCACGCTGAGAATGATTTTAGGGCTAATAAAACCCAATTCAGGAGAAATTAAGCTCAATGGATCGTTAATAAATTTCAAGAACAAAAAATACTTAAATAACATAGGAGCTCTCATTGAACGTCCTGACTTTTATAAAAACTTAAGTGCTTATCAAAATTTAAAGATTTTGTATAGCATGTCAAGAATAAACAATCCCAAAATAATACATGATGTATTACATGAAGTTGATTTATTTGATAGAAAAGACGACAAAGTGGGTAGTTACTCTCAAGGTATGAAACAACGTTTGGGAATTGCACAAACCCTTTTACACAACCCACAAATAATCATTTTAGACGAACCCTCGAATGGTTTAGACCCTCAGGGTCAAGCAGACATGAGAGAGCTTATTTTAAGAATAAATAAAGACAAGGGCATTACTGTTATAATTTCAAGTCACATTTTAGCTGAAATTGAAAAAATTGCAAATAGAATGATTGTAATCAATAAAGGAAAAAAAATTATTGAGGGTGATGTTGGCCAGCTTATGTCCAGTGAATCTATTAAACTAAGTGTTAAAACAACCTCAAATAAAGAAATCGAAAACTTCTTTAATAGCAGAGATATCATTTATGAAAGCAATGAAGGTATTTACACCATATCTTGGCCAGAAAAAAACATTGACCAATTGGTGAAAGAATTACAAAATGACAACATTTCCATTTTTGAAATCAAACAACTCAAAACATTAGAGGAATACTTTTTAAACCTAACCAATTGATTAAGCTAATAAACATAGAACTATATAAGGTAATTAAGAAACCTAGAACTTACATTGGCTTTTTAGCCATCTTTCTGATTGTTGGTGCTATGCAATTAGCCATGTATTTTGAAGGTGAGGAATTGATTTCTATCGCTATTCAAAACTTAGAAAATGATTTTAGACTTGAGGGAAAAATAATCAATGCCAATTTACTTACCTATATACTCTTAAATAGTATAATCATTCATATACCCATACTTATATGCCTTGTAACAGGTGATGCTATTGCAGGTGAAGCTGCATCCGGTACTTTACGTTTGATTTTACAAAAACCCTTTAAAAGAAGTCAAATCTATATTGCAAAGGCCTTAACAGGCTTTTTATATGCTATTTCATTAATGGTTTTTTTGGCGTTAATGACTTACGGATTAGGTATGTTGTTGTTTGGCTCTGGGGATTTAATAGTTCTTAGAAGAGGAGTTACAGTTATCGGAAGTGATGATATTAGTTGGCGATTCTTTTATGCTTTTTGTTCTGGAACACTTTCTATGATTGTGGTTGCCTCTCTTTCTATGATGATTTCATCTTTTGTTAATAATGCCATTGGACCTATTGTTGGAACCATAGCTATACTCATAGGACTTAACATCATTTTTACACTTGGAGCGCCCATTTTTAAAGATATTTTACCCTATGTTTTTACAAGTCATTTTATTAAATGGCAATACTTCTTTGATTTTGATATAGATAAATCAGCACTAATTCAGTCTGTGATTATTCAAACTAGCTATATTCTAGTTTTTAATATAATTGGTCTGTGGAATTTTAATAGAAAAGATATTCTAACATGAAAAAAATAACAATAATTGTAATTGCTTGCCTTTTCTCAGGATTTGTTTTTTCTCAATCAAATGAGGCAAAAGAAAAAATGCTCAATGTTGTTGAAAAATTAGAGTCAGTACCACCCTATTCATGTGATGTAAATATCGATATAGACGTAAAATTTATAAAGATAAAAGAACGTACAGGAAAAATGTATTACAATTCCCCAAATGATATTGATTATAAAATTAAAGGTTTCGCCTTTTTACCAAAAAAAGAAATGGGTGCAACATCAACTGATTTATTTAAAGAAGACTTTATTGCTATTGACATGGGTTTTGAAAATGACAATCAAATTATTAAAGTCATCCCAATGGATATAAATTCGGAGATAGTTACTGGACAATTTTGGATTAATAAATCTGAATTGATTCAAAAAATGATTCTAATAACAAAAGAGAAAGGTAGTTACACAGCAGATTTAACTTACAACAACATTGATTATGACTTACCAAAATCTATTAAAATGTCTTTTGATGTTAAAAACCAAAAAATGCCAGCCATGCTTACTGGTGATTTAGAAAGCTATGTGGATGAAAATGAAGATGACGAAATTTCAACTGGGTCAATTACCATTAATTACTCCAATCACGAGTTCTGATGACATCAGCAAAAAAAATCATTGAGACATTAAATCTCAAACCACATCCTGAAGGTGGATATTTCAAAGAAAATTATAGAAGCAAAGGATTAATAAAGAATAATTCTCTTGACTTTGAAGCAAATGGTGAAAGAAACTACAGCACCTCTATATATTTCTTATTAAACGAAAATGATTTTTCTGCATTTCATAAAATAAAACAAGATGAGATATGGCATTTTTATCAGGGTTCAACTCTTTTATTACACACAATCAACCCTAACGGAAACTACAATTTAATTCGAATTGGAAATGACTTAGAAAATGGAGAGTTTTTTCAATTTGTTGTTCCTGCTGGAACTTGGTTCGCTTCAGAAGTAGAAAATAAAACATCTTATTCTCTGTGTGGATGTACTGTTAGTCCTGGATTTGATTTTAGAGACTTTGAGATGCCTAACAAACAACTTCTTTTAGAAAAGTTTCCAATTCATAAAGAAATCATAAATAGACTAGGTCATTAATAAGCATGAAAAATTTCTAACTGATTTTCAGAAAGTGAAATGATTTCCATTTTGTCCTCATAGTCGGAAATACATCCAGAAACATAAGTATGTAAAATTTTATTTTTTCCATCACATACCCAACTTCCATTAGAAATAGAATAAGGTGGTGTTCCACAAAATCCAATAGCATTTAAAACCTCTGATGTGTTGTTTTGATTTAATTTAAATCCGATTTTCATATTATCAAATTCAATTACTGCATTGTATATTGCAGTATAACCATCATTAGATTGATCATAAAAAGCAGTATCAATTTGCCAGTTTTTATCAAACAATAAAGATTCATCATTAATTGAAAAACAATTGTTTTCTTTGCTTTTTGTGCATGAACTCACCAACAATAAAATTAATAATACATGATTCAATTTCATAATGGTAAATTTACTTATTTAAATCTTAACTATTTAAAGTTTTTATAAATATGGGGAGATCTAATGACATTGAGCTTTTATCTGTTGAAGAAATCATTCAGATTTTGAATGGAATAAGTAGTGATGCTTCACCAAAATGGGGTAAAATGAACATTTCTCAAATGATGAGGCATTGTGCATATTTTATTGATTTATACACCGGTAAAACTAAAGTTAACATTATAGTAAGAATTTTAGGAAGATGTTTTGGATTTATCTTTTTATCATATGTAATGAAATTAGATCCTAAAAAAACACCAAAAAATCTATCTACCTCTTCATTCATGAAGGTTACATCCAATAACTTAAATATCAATGATGAAAGAAAGAACTTAATTAAAAAAATGGTAGAATTAGAAAAACTAAATGACATTGTAATACATCCCATATATGGGAAAATGTCTAAAGAAAAAACATTATTTTTGATCATACATCATACTATGCATCATCTCAATCAATTTGGACTTATAGAATGAAAAAACTGATTTATATAGTTCTATTATTTATTTGTTCCAATAATTATGCTCAAACCATAGCTACAGATAGACCGAGTGCACTTACTGAAAATGCCTCTACCCTGCTTGATAATGGATTACAGTTAGAAACAGGAATTTTAATCAATAGTGATTTTAAAGAACTTGACACCAGCTCAATTCCCAATTTTTTGATGAGATATGGAATTACTAATAAAATAGAAGTTAGGATAATGAATGATTTGCTCTATGATGAATTAGGTCAAATCAGTTTAGGAAATTGGACGCTTGGGACTAAAATTCAACTTATTAAAACTGATCAATATGCTATTTCATTATTACCATCTATACAATTTGATGGCTTTTCTGGTGAATTTAGCACCATTATAGAGCAGCCTATCAATACAAAAATTGTTGGTAGCTGGGCTTTAAGTTCTTCATTAGGATTAGGCTATACACTTGGGTATACTTTAAACGATAACATCTTGGGATACTCTTTGTTAATTAGTAAATCTTTAAATGATAATTTTACCACATTTATAGAACTATATGGTTTCAACAATGAAATAAATATTGATACAGGACTAGCTTATCTTATTAATGAGAAACTTCAATTTGACACTTATTTTGGAACTGGTTTAAATACTAAAATGATATTTGGTTCCGTTGGTCTAAGCTATCTATTTTTAAAATAACAAATGGGCTACAAAAATAAATTCACCATATCATTAATTATAATACTAATTATATCAAGTTGTAATAAAAACAATGGTGAAACCAATGTATCTTTTAGTGAAGGAGGTGGATTGACAGACATTGAAGGAACCACCTATCCATCTGTTATTATTGAAAACGATAACGGATGGAGCCAAGAATGGATGAAAGTAAATCTAAAAACAGCCACCTATAATGATGGTAGTCCAATTGCTCAAGCTATGTCTGATGTAACTTGGACTAACAATGAAGATGGCGCTTGGTGTTACTATAACAATGACCCTCAGTTTGAAGAAAATTATGGTAAACTCTATAATTGGTATGCGCTAACAGGGGATACAATTGTTACCATGACCTTTAACACAAAGAATGGAGATGAAAATTTCTATAATATAAGTGTTGATGATTATAATCAATCTGTACACGGAGCCATAAAAGACACCATTTATACAGATTCCATTTCTTGTAAAATATGTCCTGATGGATGGCGTGTGCCTTATGAAGAGGATTGGATAGATTTAATTATGGTATTGGGTTATGCAAATGTAGCTGGTGGTAAAATGAAGGACACTAGTTCGCTATGGGAATCTCCAAATTTTGGAGCAACAAATGAATCTGGTTTCAGTGGACTTCCTGGAGGAATAAGAAACGCTGACGGTAGTTTTCTATACTTAGGGCAGATGGGTAGATGGTGGTGTTTTGAAGAAGTTTATGAAGATTTTGTACATTCTAGACCATTAATGCATGATGCCGAAACCACTCTCAATCATTACGTGATAGAAAAAGAAGGGGGTTTATCAGTGAGATTAATTAAAATTAAATAGATCAAAATAAAAATAGGTTTGTATAAATTATTTATATCTATAGCCCTAATCCTAATTACATTATGTCAATGTAAAAAAAACAGCAACAACAGCTGTACAAACCCTGATGATTTAATCATTGGTCTAGACCTATCAACCTTTCCAGAAATAAGACAAGACAATGGAATATATTTTAATGAAAACAATCAAGAAATAGACATTCTTACCGAACTAAAAAACAAAGGGGTAAATACCATACGTTTAAAGTTATGGAACAACCCAATTGATGAGCATGCTAGTCTTGATGAAGTGCTTTCATTTTCCTGTGAGCTAAAAGAGAAAGGTTATAAGATATGGCTAGATTTTCACTATTCTGACAGTTGGGCTGACCCAGGAAACCAAGTGATTCCATCTAGTTGGAGTCTATGTGATTATCCAACATTAATTGATAGTATTTACGATTACACCTTGAGTGTTATCACAAAAATAAATCCAGATTATGTACAAATTGGTAATGAAATTAATTATGGATTTTTACATCCTTATGGGCAATTAAATCAACCCGAACAGTTCAAAACATTATTGGATACAGCATGTAAAGCTGTAAGAAGTTTTAATAATGAAATTAAAATTATTATGCACTATGCTGGACATGATGGTGCTGAGGGATTTTATGATGCATTATCTACAGTAGACTATGACTTTATAGGTCTCTCCTATTATCCAAAATGGCATGGAAAATCATTGGACAGCCTAAGTCAAGTGATGAATAATTTACATCAAAATACGGGAAAAGATGTTTTAATTGCTGAAACTGCTTATCCATTTACGCTATCCTGGAATGACCAGACTCATAATGTTATTGGTTCTGATGATCATTTGATTTTACCCAACTTTCCAGCAACTCCTGAAGGTCAATTGAATTTTATGGAAGAAATTAAACAACTATCTTGTTATAATGTTACTGGAGGTATAGGATTCTGCTATTGGGGAGGAGAAATGATAGCTTGGAAGGGAAATAATGCTCTTGATGGATCGTCTTGGGAGAATCTAGCCCTATTTGATTTTGATCATAAAGCACTGCCAGTTTTAGATGTTTTTTGTCTTAATTAAAAAAAAGGCAACCCTAAGGCTGCCTCATTCAAACTTAAAATCCAATTTAATGTTAGGCTACCTTAATTTTACGTGCCGGAATTGGTTTTGATTCTTCTTTTTTAGGGATATTTATTTTTAATACGCCACTTTCATAATTAGCAGCAATTTTACTTGAATTTGCAGATTCAGGTAAATTGAAAGCTCTTTTAAAAGAATTGTAATTAAATTCTCTTCTAGTGTAATTAATGTTTTTTGTGTCTATTTCTATATCAAGAGATATTGTTAAAACTTCATCTTCCAATTCAATATTAAAATCATTTTTTTGAAAACCTGGAGCAGCTAACTCAATCATATAATTATCATTATCTTCAATTAAATTGACCTTTGGTAAGGTATGTACAGCATGTTCATAAGAAGGCAAACCAAAAAAGTCTTGATCTAATAAATTGCTCCAAATTCCTGTAAATGGAGATTCTTTTCTTTTCATAATTGTATTCATAATATTTAATTTTTTTGTTTGAAAGAATACAACAAATGATGTGCCTTTTGAAAAAAATTGAAAATGAACAATAAGCTAATGACATTATGTCATTATTAATAGAAAATAATGTGTCAATTTGTCATTTTAATTGAGTTAACAAATCTTTTAGTTCAATAAAACCATTGTGGGTAAATTCTAAAGATTTATCGTGATAATAAAACATTGTAGGCACTGATAAAACACGAAAATGACTGGCTAAAGACTTATTTACATCCATATTGATATCAATAAAATTCAAATCAGGATATTGTATTAACAATGTATCTAATACTGGTTTTAACTTTTTACATGGCAAACACCAAGGCGTTTTAAATACCAATAATACCTTTTCATTTTGATTAATCACCTTTTCAATATCATCCTTAGAATATTTTTTTGATGTAAAACTTAATTCTTTACCTTGATTCACAACTTTATAGCCTTTTTCAATCCAATCGCTGTATCCTCCAACAATATTATACACTTCCTTTTGTCCAAGATCAATTAAAATTTCAGCAGCTTTCTTACTTCTACCACCCGCATGACAATACACATATACAGGAAGGTCTTTATTAATCCAAGCTGCTTTTTCTTTAAAATTTTCATCATAAAAATCTATAAAGCTTGCATTTTCTATGTGGCCATTATTAATTTCATCAATTGTTCTAACATCAAGAATAATACCTGCATTGGTGTTGATTTTACTCGAAAAATCAACTGCAGAAATATCTAACACTTTTTTTTCATTCGAAGACAGGCAAGAATTCAAAAAACAAAGCGTAGTTACATAAATCAATAATCTTTTCACTTTTTTAATTTTTGTCTTAAATCATTGATTCCACCACCATCATATACCTCTTTTAACCCTTCTTGTTTTAGAAAAGAAACAGCTTGAGCACTTCTTACTCCTGCTGCACAATAAATGACCACTGGCTGCATAGCTTTAATATCTTCAATATGGTGTGGAATTTGATTTAAAGGAATATTGACAGAACCTTCTATTTTGCCCATAAAATTTTCCATTTTGGTTCTTACATCAAGAATATTATAGTTTTCTTTTTTTAAAATATTTTCTATCATAACAGAATTAAACTCTTTTTCCGTAAATATATGGTCAATATATTTTCAAATAATTTAAAGTGAATTAAAATTTATAAAAAATACAAGGAAATTTAGAGAGATGCTTAATTCTGATTTATTATATTTATAGCTTACTTATTCAAAAAAAACTAAAATGAAAAAACTCATTACCATTCTTGTTTGCCTTCTTGGATTTACACAATTTAACTTTAGTCAATATTTCTATATTCCTGCATCTGCTCCAGGCAATCCAGGAGGTATAAACACAGATAATGAATATCCTAATGGATCAGGACTTCCTGCTGGGTGGACCGTAATACTAGGTCCAAGCAATTCAAGCCCTACTTGGTCATCTGTTGAAACTATCCCTTTTGCCTTTAATTTTAATGGCAACCCTGTTACTCAATACAAAGTTTCTTCAACTGGGGTATTAACATTTACAACTAATACTGTTACCGTACCAGGAGCAACAAATGCTGTTCTTCCAGATCCTGGAATTCCAAACAGCTCAGTTATGGTTTGGGGTATACAAGGTACTGGTAGTAATGACAACATAGTGACCAAAACTTTTGGGAATACTGGTAGCCAACAACACTGGATTTTCTTTAGTTCATATACCGCTGGCAGTTGGTCTTATTGGTCCATAGTTCTTGAAGAAGGTTCTGATAAAATTTACATTGTAGATCAGAGACATAGTACTTCAGCTAATCCTCAGATTACAGCAGGTATCCAAATTGATGGATCTACAGCAACAATGGTAGCTGGTTCACCTACCCTATCTAATGTGGCAGGTGCTGATGCCTCTCCAGCAGATAACCACTATTATGAATTTACTTATGGAACTCAAAATGCTACTGATATGGCTGGAGTTGAAGTAAGTACTTTCCCATACTTAATTCTTGGAAATGCACCATTCACTATCTCTGGTGAACTAACTAACTTCGGTACAAATACTGTTAATTCATTTGACCTTAATTACTCTGTTGATTTAGGACCAACTGTAACGGAAAGTATCACTGGCGTAACTATAAACAGCTATGACAACTACACATTTGATCATGGGACTTTATGGACTCCTGCTTCCTCTGGCTCTTATTTAATCGCTATTTGGGCATCTAATATCAACGGTTCAGCAGATATGAACTTAAATAATGATACGGCTTATGCAGTATTGAATGTATTTGACAACTTTGTTCAACGTGTTCCTATGTTAGAAGTATTTACAAGTTCAACTTGTGGACCATGTGTTCAAGGAAATGTTAACCTTAAAACTGTTCTTTCTAACTATTCTCAAACTGATTATACACTTTTAAAGTATCAAATGAGCTGGCCAGGTTCTGGTGATCCATATTACACTCAAGAGGCCGGTGACAGAAGGACATTTTATGGTGTAAACTCCGTCCCAAGAATGGAAGTAGATGGTGGATATGATGGAAATCCTTCAGGATTTACAACTCAAGAATTTGATGAATTTGCTGGAATCCCTTCTTTTTCAACTATTAGCGCTAATTACAGTATTTACCATGACTTGTCTACTGCAATTGTTGATATGGGTATAACTATTGACCCCATTGAAGATTTTAATAGCAATAATCTTAGGCTTTTTGTAGGTATTTTTGAATTTGCTACTTACAATAATGTTGGATCAAATGGAGAAACTGAATTCCTACATGTAATGAAAAAGATGGTTCCAAACTCTAACGGTTATGCTATTCAAGCACTACAATCTGGAGTTCAAGAAACTTACAACTTTTCATACAACTTCCAAGGTCAATACACTTTACCTCCCGATGCTAACTCACCTATCAATCATATGACCAGTCATTCCGTTGAAGATTTCGATAATTTAGGCGTTGCAGTATGGATACAAGATGATGTAACAAAAGAAGTACTTCAATCTACTACTGCTAGCATTGTTGCTGATATTAAAGAAAATCAACCTTCCTCTAAATTGATGCTATTCCCTAACCCATCTGTGGAGAACAACACCAATTTGGTTATAGAAACCCCTGAAAGAGGTGATTTTGAGATCATGTTGATTAACACTCTTGGCGAAATAGTTATGATGGATAACATTATTGTTTCTAGTGATATGACAGTATACAATTTGGATAACACTGCACTAAGCAATGGTATTTACAATGTTGTTGTTACATCTAAGTCAACAAAATCAACTAAGAAACTTCAAATTCTACGTTAAATTGAAAAGAATATTCTGCATATTTCTGTCAATATTCCTATTGAATGGTTTTCATGCGCAATATTTTTATTTACCTAGCACAACTCAAGGCAATCCAGGTGGATTAAATAATGATAATGAATATCCCAATGGTTCTGGCCTTGATGCTTCATGGACATCTCTATTAGCAGGTGGCAATAGCTCTCCAACTTGGTCACCTGTAGATACCATTCCATTTAACTTTAATTTTAATGGTTCACCTGTGTCTACATTTAAAGTGTCTTCATCTGGAGTACTAACATTTACGACCAATGCTGGTATCGCGCCCATTTATGCCAATGCAAGTATCCCAGATCCAGGAATACCTAATAACTCCATCATGGTATGGGGAATTGAAGGAACTGGCTCTAATGATGAAATTGTTACCAAAACATTTGGAAACCCTGGAGGGCAACAATATTGGGTTTTCTTTAGTTCATATACTGCAGGAAGTTGGACCTATTGGTCCATCGTTTTCGAGGAGGGAACAGATAAAATATATATTGTAGATCAGCGCCATAGTAATAATGCTACTCCACAAATTACTGCAGGCATACAAATTGACAATTCAAACGCAATTATGGTTACCGGATCGCCTCAGTTGGCCAATGTTGCTGGCACAAACGCATCTCCTGCAGATAACCACTACTACGAATTCATTTTTGGTTCTCAGAATAGTGTAGATATGAGCGCTACTAATAATTTAACCTACCCTTACTTATACATAAATGATGCGCCATATGTTATTACTGGGATTTTTGACAATTTAGGAATTGATACTGTTACAAGCATGGACATAAATTACGCTGCCAATAATGGTAATGTGGTAACTGAAACAATTTCAAACTTATCAATGGAAACTTATGCAACAGATACCTTTAGTTTTGCAACTCCCTGGAATCCAACTTTAGATGGTAATTATGATATCGCCATTTGGGCTTCAAACATCAATGGTGGTGTAGATTTAGATAACTCAAATGATACAACTCACAAGTATTTACATGTTTTCTCTAACACTACACAAAGAAAACCCATGCTTGAAACATTTGTTAGCTCAACAAGTCAATACTCAGTAACTGGCAATGTGGATTTACACAATATATTATCTGCCAACACAGGTAATTATACTTTGCTAAAATATCAAATGAGTTGGCCAAATCCTGGTGATCCATATTATACCTTAGAAGGAGGACAAAGGAGATCTTATTACGGAATTAATACGGTTCCAAGATTAGTCATGAATGGAGTTGCACAAAACAATCCCATAGGATTTACTCAAGGTGAATTTGATGAAAGTGCTAACCTGTATTCTTTTATAGATTTAAATGCAGATTATTCCATAGGTGGACAAGTTGTAGATATTAATGTACAGATTGACCCTCTTATAGACGCAACTGGTGTTTGGAATAATCTCGTATTACATGCAGCGATTTTCGAATACACTACTTATAATAATGCATCAACAAATGGTGAATTTGAGTTTTATAATGTCATGAAAAAAATGGTTCCAGACATTAGTGGTACTTCAGTAACCAATCTAGCAGGTCCTAACAATCCGCAAACCATAAACTTATCTTACACCTTTAATGGACAATATGTACTACCGCCAGATGCTGATAGCCCTGTAGACCACAGCACCTCTCATACAGTTGAGAGTTTTAATAACCTTGGCGTAGCAGTTTGGTTACAAGACGTTGAATCTAAATATGTCTTGCAATCTACAGAAGCCTCACTTCTTACAAATTTAGGAGAGGAAAACAAATTGGATATGCTATGCTTCCCCAACCCTAGCCATGGAGCTTTCAACCTTGTATTACCTCAGAATATTGGTTTGTACAATTTAGAAGTTTATGATCTTTTAGGAAATTTAGTTTATCAACTTAAAAGCCAAGAGAGGTATAATCAAATTAATTTAGAACGGCTTAATGCTGGAATTTATCAATTGAAAGTCCAGAATGATAGTTATCGATTGTTCAAAAAAATTGAACTTTTAAAATAACTATTCTTTAATTAACATAGCTACCTTTTTTTTACCAAAAGGTCTTTCTTCAGTTATTTTAAAATTTAATTTTAGGTGAAAATTTAATGACACCTCATTTCTAGGTAGGGTATTCACTTCACAACATAATGGGATATTAGCTTCAATGCATTTAAGATAGATATGATTGTATAATTCAGCTCCAATACCTTTACGTTGATATAAATCAGAAACGGCTACCCTATCTATATATAGAAAAGAGTCATAATTAAGTTTAAAGTATTGATAATTTGGAGATTGGTATAAACTACTCTCGTCCATTACAAATACAAATGCTATTAATTGTTCCTGTTTAAATGCTAGATAACAATAAGTACAAAAATCATAAAGTTGTTGCACATGTTCAAAATCATTAACAGCCCCTAAAGCAGGTATATTTGCCTGATTTAAATTATAGATAGCGGATTTCAATTCACTACTAAGTAGATCTATAGTTGGTGTTAATATTTTGATCGAAAGTTCTTTATCCATATTTATTTTCAAATTGGTTATTAAATTAAAATATTATGTTTGCACAAATTAAAATTTCAATGAAAAAAACAATAAAATTATTTTTTATAGCTGCCATGTCTTTAGCGGCTATATCTTGTCAAAAAGAAGGATGTACAGATCCAAATGCATACAATTATAATGCTGATGCTGATACAGACGATGGTTCTTGCACTTACGAAGGATGTACAGATCCAAATGCGGCCAATTATGACCCATTAGCAACAATTAGCAGTACATGTATATATGACCAAGTTGGTTCTTGGACAAGTACTTATCAAGAGATATCTGGAGACATGACCATGTCTATGGGTGGATTTCCAATTTGGGACACAACTTTTACAGAGACTACTCATCCAGATTCTTTGGAACCTGCTGGCCTTGATTTTATTGCAGACGGAAATCTATATGTTCATTATACTGACGAACCTACTGATACAGGGAGTTGGGTAAGATCTGGCGATAACCTATCTATGTCCATGATGGATACTACAATAACAATGCTTATTGATTCTGTTGATGGAACATTCATGAGATTAACTATGAATGCAAGCGAAAGTGAAACTGATATGGGAATGCAAATTGATTACAATTACAATATGAAACTTGAATTTAGTAGAAACTAAATTATATATTCATAAACTTTTTAAGCCCTTCAATTATGAGGGGCTTTTTATTTTAATATAATCGATGATAAAGTCTTGTGGAAATGCATTAGTGTCAATACCCATTTTACCACCCCAATCACCTCCAACTGCTAAATTCAATATTAAATGAAATGGTTTGTCAAAAGGCCATTCCTTCTCAGAGTCATCTTTACTTTTAGATAAAAAATGAAACTGCATATCGTCTACAAACCAAGCTAATGTACTATCAGTCCATTCTAACTTATAAATATGGAATTTCTGATCAAGATCATCCATAAATATACTATCAGTTAACTGCGTTCCTTTGGTATGATTGTAAGATGCAGTATGGATTGTGCCAAAAATATAATTAGGATTATAACCCACGTTTTCCATGATGTCTATTTCACCATCTAATGGCCAGTTTAAAGACCTTTCTAAAGATGGCAATAACCAAATGGCTGGCCATGTTCCTCTTGCATTGGGTAGCTTAGCTGAAACTTCTACACTACCAGTTTGAAAATCTATATAATTTTCAGATGTTAATTTTGCTGATTTAAATACAGAATCATAAGTGGCGGAAATAATCAGTTGACCGTTCTTAATATGTAAGTTCTCTTTAGAGTTAGTATAATGTTGCAACTCATTGTTACCAAACCCACACAATTGAGGACATCCATTACCCTTAACTATATTCCAAACGTTTGTGTCTAACGTTTCTGCACTAAAATCATAAATCCATTCTTTATATAATGGAAGATTTTTGTGCTCCTGATTTTCATTACATGATTGTAAAAAAAATAAAGGGAGCAATAAAAAGTAAAGTTTATTCAACGTAGATTGATTTAGTTGAAACATTACTGGAACTTGAACCAACATGTATTTGAAAATCTCCTTTTTCTAAAACAGATACATTATCATAGTTGTAATAGGAAAGATCACTGACTGGGAAAGATAAGTTTACTTCAACCTCTTCATTTGCTGGAACAAGAACTTTTTTAAAAGCTCTTAGACGTTTAACATCAGGGGTAATGCTAGCATAAGAATCTGTTGAATACAATTGAACAACTTCGTATCCGTCTATACCAGTTATGTTTTTCAACTTGACTTTTGCTGTAATCAATTCATCACGATCTACAAAAGTATCCTTGTTAAGAGAGAAATTTGCATATTCAAATTTGGAATAACTTAATCCAAAACCAAAATCGAATAGATTATTTACTTCTCCTACATAGTTGTATGCCCCTTGAGCATTATTCTGAACTTCAGACGGCTTGTAATTATAGGGATTTAGTGAGTTAGCATAAGCAGGATAGGTAAAGGGCAATTTTCCAGATGGATTAACATTTCCTATAAGAATATCAGCCAATGCATCAGCACCATAATTTCCTGGTAAATAAATATTAACTATAGCCTCCATTTGTTGTTCAATAGATGTAATCAATCTTGGTCTTCCTTGATTTAATACAAGCACTATGGGTTTTCCAGACTTAACTAATTCCTTAGCTAATTTTAGTTGAAGTTCATGCAAAGTAATATCATTAATATCACCTGGTTTTTCAGTGTAAGATGTTTCTCCTAAACATAGCAATACAACATCAGATTTGCTGGCTGCTTTTACCACATCACCCATGTTTTTTTCTGACATATCATAATATTGCCCCCCTTCTTTGTAATTGACTCCTTCTACAAAATCAATATTTTCCTTTCCAAATTTATTTTGCATGGCCTCTAAAATGGTATTGTGCTCTGATGCAAATTGATCTGTTAACTCTCCTTGCCATGAATAACTCCACGCTCCATTTAAACACCTCATGTTATTGGCATTAGGACCACATACCAATATTTTCATCCCTTTTTGCATGGGAAGAATATCATTTTGATTTTTAAGCAATGTAATGGATTCAGCTGCAGATTGATAAGCCATGTTTTTAAATTCATCTGAACCAAATTTGTCAAAATCCTTTGGATTTGTAACTGGGTCATCAAAAAGACCTAGTTCTATTTTTAGTCTTAGAATTTTAGATACTGCATCATCTATTCTACTCATACTAACCTCGCCTTCATTAACTAACTCCATTAAATTATCTATAAATTCTTCGTATTCATAAGGTACCATAGACATATCAATTCCTGCATTAATAGCTACTTTTATGGCTTCTTTTCTAGAAGAAACAATTTTATCTCTATCATGTAATTTGTTGATATCTTCCCAATCGGTTAAAATAACCCCTTCAAAACCCAATTTATTTCTCAAAAGATCAGTCAGTAATTCATAACTAGAATGAACTGGTATTCCATTGATTAAACCAGAGTTAATCATGACAGTTTTGGCACCTGCATCAATAGCTGCCTTAAATGAAGGTATATGATATTCACTCAATACGTGATTTGGAATATATGATGGTGTTCTATCTTTTCCTGAAATTGTAGCATGGTAGCCTAGAAAATGTTTCATACAAGCAGCAATTTTAGTTTTATTTGAAACATCATTATTGTCTCCTTGATATCCTTTAATCATAGCTTCACCAAATGTTTTAACTATTAAAGGATCTTCTCCAAAAGACTCAAATTGGCGAGGAAACCTAGGGTCTAATCCCAAATCCAATACTGGAGAAAAATTCCACGGTATGGATGATGCTCTTGTTTCATAAGCACAAACCATAGCCATATTGTAGGCATTTGCTGGATTCCAAGAAGCAGCAGTGGTTATTTGTTGAGGAAACATAGTACCTCCATCAGTATAAGTTGTGCCATGAATAGCATCTATCCCATATATTAAGGGAATCTTTATTCTATTACTATCCATAGCATATTGTTGTATAACCGAAATAGCATTAAACCAAGTCTCTGGTGTTTGAGCAGTATTATTAATGGTATTAAGTACAGATCCTACTTTGTAGTCTACAAGTGCTTTAATTGCCCTATCATGATCAATTTCTAGAGGAAAAGTAGATCCCCACTTATTTGGGCCTTTGGCAATAACTGTTAAATTAATTTGAGTCATTTGACCTACTTTTTCTTTTAAAGTCATCTGACTTAATATTGAATCAATTTTATTATCAACAGCCGAAATGCTTGGCTTAGCTACTTGATTTTGATTACATGAAATGATAAAAGCAACTATCAAATTAATAGCTGCAAAATGTGAAATTATTTTTCTCATATTTTTACTTATTATTGAAATACTCTTACGTAATCTACCACCATCATTTGCGGGAAAACTGTAGTATTATCAGGACTTCCTGGCCAGTTACCTCCAACAGCTACATTAAAAATGAAAAAGAAGTTTTCATGGAATGCAGATAAATTATTTCCGGTTATGTTAATCGTATGATACTGAATATCGTCTCTTAACCACCTGATAGCATTTTGATCCCATATAATTGAGAAGACATGAAATTCATCATGAAATTTTCCTGAGGGAAGGGAATTACTACCACCATACATTGCGTGACCATTCTCATTCCAATGTACTGTTCCATGGACAGTTCTATCATTAAATCCATTTCCTCCAATCAACTCCATGATATCAATCTCTCCACAAGATGGCCATCCTACTGAAGAAAAACTTTCGCCCAGCATCCAAAGCGCAGGCCATATACCTTTACCATATGGCAACTTTGCTCTGATGTCAATTCTACCATACTTAAAAAAGTTTAACCCCTGAGTTTTTAACCTTGAAGAAGTGTAATTTGACCCACCAAAATTTTGTTGCTTAGCAGTTATGATCAAATAACCATTTTCAACAGACGTATTGTCTTGTCTGTAATATTGTAATTCATTATTGCCCCATCCCCAACTTCCAGTACCTATTTCATAAATCCAATCAGAAGATAAGGAAGTACCATTAAATTCATCTTGCCAAACTAAACTGTAATTAGGATAAGACATTGGGGTGGTATATCCAACGTTTGAGATACCTGATGAGCTCATGCTTATTTCAGCAACACCATTCCATTCGGTATAGTTTTGGTGATCTAAATGAGCTCTTACACGAATATTATGAGAACCAGAATCAGAATAATTATATGAAGCTTCACCAGTTGCACTTGTAATTATTGTTGAATCATTACCATCAAAAAAGCAAATGGTAAAATAGTTTTCATTGAGAGCAGTTGCTTCAATTTCAACTAATCCGCTGTTAGGAGTATTTGTTAATGTGACAACAAGGTTTGTTGGGAGATTAATGTAATAACAAGAACCATTGTCTTTATTGGCAGATGGATTGTAATTAGCTGCATTAGGATCCGTACACCCTTTTTTGCAGGAGTGGAACATAGCTATTGAAGCTACAATAGTAAAGGTTAATTTTAAAAATGATTTCATTTATGGGCAAGTTGTGACAAATCCTTCAGGAACTAATCTTAAATACCAATTTGTTTGACCGTCAGCATGACCATATTTCAACCACATTGCTGTATCATTTAACAATTCAACTTTGTACTCATTTACACCAGTGTAAAAACCAATGGAAGCTATATTAGAAAAAGACAACATTGAATCCTGCGTGAGGTCCCAACTTTCATCTAACTGATCATCAAAGGGAGCTGTATAATCATACAAGTTTTCAAAAGAACCAGGAAACTGTCCTGCTATAGCATTGTGAACATAAATATCTCCATTAGTTACTTGATCATATTCATAACCAACAAGATGGAATGTGTATCTGTCATCATATAAACCACAACCAGGTTTTTCATATGCCCCTGCACTCCACCAATCAGGCGTATTACCGGTTGGTGGACCTACGCCAAAATGAGTTTGACAAGCAGAATCAACATGCCATGTTCTGTAACCGGGTCCATTGATACCACCAGTTAAGATAAGATGTAAAGGATTATCAAATAAACTTATATCATTGGAATCTATAGTAATGGTTTGTGTGTTTTGTGCATTCCCTTGAGAATTAAAAACAGAAAGTGTTACATCAAATGAGCCAGCAAAAGGATACTTAGCAGTATCAATAGGACCACTACCGGAAGTACCATTTCCAAAATCCCAAGAACATTCAACATCAGGATTGTCTGCAGTAAAGATTATTATATTGTCACTCCCTGATGAAGGCTGGTAACTAAATGTTGCTGAAGAGGCATCTAATCCATAAAAACAACTTCCATCATCTTTAGTAGCAGATGGATCAAAATTATGTGCAGTTGGATCAGTGCATCCTTTTTTTGCACAACTCCAAACTAACATAAGAGGTAATAATAATAGAATACTTTTTAATTTCATACTAGTTATTTTAATATCCAGGGTTTTGTGGCCAATTTCCACCTGCTAAATCTATTTCAACTTGTGGTATTGGAAACAATTCATGTTTTCCAGTTTGAAAATCGGTGATAACATCAGCCGCTTTTCCAGTCCTGACTAAATCAAAAAATCGATGACCTTCACAAGATAATTCCGATCTTCTTTCTTTCAAAATGTGTTCATACAAATCATTACCTGTAGATGTTCTCGCAGGCATTCCAACTCTTTGCCTTACCTCATTTAAATAATTAACTGCATCCACATCATTTCCTGATTGGCTGTGTGCTTCTGCTGCCATTAATAAAACATCTGCATAACGAATTACTCTGTAATTAACTCCACTAGTTAAATCATTATCAGGAATACCATTTAACATTTCATCTCTTGACTTAATGTATTTGTTATTGTAGAATCCAGTGTGTCCACCTGCACCTACGCCATAAGTAGTTCCAGGTGCATTGGCTGCTATGTAGTTATCTATATGTAGACAAGTAGCCTCTCTTCTAGGGTCTTGATACTCGAAAGAATCGAATAAGTCTTGTGTTGGTAAATTATAGCTATTTCCATCTCCATATTCAGGACCATCATATTGTCTAATGCCTTGATATCCAGGAGTTAAATTACCTTCTAAACAAATCAAACATCCATAGGATCCACCTTCATCTGCAGAAAATTCAATATCAAAAACGGTTTCAGCATTATTCTCATTCTCCTTCAAAAAAATGGTGGAATAATCTGCAGTTAGTCCATAATTGTTACTACTAATTATTTGTTCAAAAGCTCCTACTGCTAGAGACCACTTTTCTTGATATAAGTATACCTTACCTAATAGGCCTAATGCAGCTCCTTTGTCTACCCTGCCTTTTATACCTGAATGTGATGATTCTGACTTCCATGAAAGCGTAGCTACAGCATCCTGCAAATCAGATTCTATTTGAGCATATACTTGGTCTTTTGGAGTTCTACTTAACTCAGAAACTTGTTGAACACCAAGTCGCTCATCTATAACCAATGGGACATCACCAAAAAACTTGACTAATTCAAAATAGTAAAATGCACGTAAGAACTTTGCCTCTGCAAGTATGACTTCTTTACCTGCAAATTCAACATTATTTTGCTTGGGTTCTAAAATAAAGTTACATCGTGCAATGCCACAGTAATTGTACCTCATAACACTTCTGCACTCTTCATTAACAGCACCATGAGTCATATATTCTATTTGATGTAAACCTTCAGTATCAGTTACACTCTCCCCACCAGCAATGCAATTATCGGATGCAATGTCTCCTATCCAATAAGATACAAATATTCCAGCAAGCAGGTCATAAGCTCCAGTTAATGCTCTAAGATATTCGTCTTCATTATTGAAAAAATTCTCAGCATCTTGCGTGTAAGGAGGATCAAGATCTAAAAACTTGCTACAACCCATTGATACACCAATGACTAGTAGAACTAATGAAACAATTTTAATTAATCTTTTCATAATTTAAAATTTAATATTTACACCACCCATAATTGTTCTTGCTTGTGGGTAGAAACCATAATCAACTCCACCAGACAATGTGCCTTGAGTAGCTCCAATATCAGGGTCATAACCCATGTAATTGGTGAAAGTAAAAAAGTTGTTTGCTGATACATAGAATCGAACATAATCAGACCTGAACCTTTCTGTCCATTTTTTTGGCAAAACATATCCAATCTGAATATTTCTTACTCTGAGAAAAGATCCATCCTCTACGTAAAAATCAGAGAAAACACCGTTTCTATTTGGGGATGTAGTAACTCTTGGAACTTCTGCATCAGGATTGTCTATAGTCCATCTATCAAGAACATAACTCATTTGATTAGCATAGGGTTGCTGACGTTCAAAATTTCTAATGATTTTTTGACCTAGTGCCGCGTAAAGATTTGCAGAAAAATCTAAGCCATGGTATCTGAAACCAAAAATTGACCCAATAGTAAACTTAGGAATTGGAGAACCCAACATTTTTTTGTCTGTATCATCACTGAAATTAATTACACCATCTCCATTCTGATCTACAAAACGTAAATCTCCAACTTCTGCACCTTGCTGAGTAACTTCAGCATTATCGATTTCATCTTGTGTTTGAAAAATTCCATTGGTTTCATAACCAAAGAAATAACCAATTGGGAAACCAACTTCGAATCTAGTAGCTACATTACCTCCTACACCAAAGCCTGCACCAGGAAGATATTCAACGCCTTCAGGAACAGATTTGACCTCATTCTTAAGATAGGTGAAATTAAAATTAAAATTAGCTCCTACTGGCTTTGTTCTATCTGATGAATACCCCAATTCCAGTTCTAGACCTCTGTTACTTACATCTCCTGCATTGATAATTGGAGGATAACCACCAGGACCATAAGAGCCTATGATGGCTGAAACATCAGGATTAAATAGTAAATCATTGGTGTTTTTAACAAAATAGTTGGCAGTAAAGTCAAAATTATCATAAAACCTTACATCCATTCCAATATTAAATTGAGTTGTTGTTTCCCATTTTAAATCTGGATTTGCAGCAGTTCCAATTGCCACACCTTGTGTTATGATATCGTCAAAAACATAAACCCCCTCACCATTCAATAATGCCCTGTAGGCAAAATTGGAAATTTGATCATTACCTGAAACTCCATAACTAACTCTATATTTAAGAAGATTGATGTCAGGATTGTTTTCTGAGAAATTTTCTTCCTCAGACATCACATAGGCACCTGATATAGTTGGAAAAATACCATATCTATTATTGGGTCCAAATTTACTGGAACCATCTCTTCTCAAAATACCTGAAATAATGTATTTGTATTTATAGCTATACTCTCCTCTTAAAAATGTAGATAGTAAGCGTTCTTCAAATTCATATGAACCAGTGTTGTTTAAATATCCATTTTGAGCCATGTTAGCAGAAATATCAGCAAAATCAATGGAGTTGTTTGGAATATTAAAAGCTGTCCCATTTAGCACATCTCCCTTTCTTCTAAAAACAGATGTACCAAAAGTACCTTTGATGTTATGATCATCTATTTTTTTGTTGTAATTCAAATAACTTTCAAAATTTAGATCTAAATAGGTTGCTCTTTGTTCAAAAACACTAGCACCTCTCTCTAAGAAAACACTATCTGCAATTTCAACCATTACTGGGTCTAGATCTTCATTAATAGCGTTGTTGGCATATTTACCAGGCCCATACCATGATAATGGGCTAAACGACTTATTATCTACAATGGCATAATTGTAATTTAATCTGTTAGTGAAAGTTAAATTTTCATTGAATTTGTAAGCAAATTCTTGTTTTCCTACTAATTTATTGACCAATGATTGATTGTGGGTGTTCTCTATTTGAGCTACAGGATTTATGATATCACTTACTTCAACCAAATACTCATAATTACCATCAGGACCAATTATAGGTCTGTCTGGAAATGCATTTATGGTATTGTATAAAACAGAGCCAATCCCATTCTCTGGAAGTGATTTTCTTTGTTCATGTGTAAATAAGAAAACACTACTTAGGTTTAATTTATCTGATAATGTATTGACTAAATTAACTCTTGCGTTATATCTGTCAAAACTTGATTTATCTCCACCTACAATACCATCCTGAGAGAAGTAGTTTCCACCTATAGAGTAAGATGAATTTTTTGTTCCCCCTGTTATACTCATATTAAAACTTTCAATGGGAGCTGTTCCGAATATGGAATCTTGCCAATTGGTTCCCATTTTAAGGTCAGTATTATTAAAGATTGGTTGACCAGTACCTCTAATAAACATTTCATTCTTAATTAATGCATATTCTGCAGCATTTAATAAATCTAATTTATTGGCCGTTTCTTGAACCCCATAATAAGAGCCAACTTCAAATTTTGGTTTAGATCCTACTCTACCCTTTTTAGTTTCAATAATAATAACACCATTAGCAGCTCTTACACCATAAATTCCAGCAGTGGCGTCTTTCAATACATTAATTGATTCAATATCACCGGGATTTAGGGCATTTAAACCTTCAGAATCGTATACAACTCCATCAACTAAAATTAATGGGTCATTATCTCCAAATGTGGATAAACCTCTGATTCTTATACTTGAAGAACCTCCTGGAGAACCTGAATTGGTGTTTATAGTTACACCGGAAACTTGCCCCTGTAATGCTTGGTCCATTCTTGGAATATTTAATCGCTCAACACTCTCACCTTTAACCTGAACAGTAGCACCTGTAAGTTCTTTAATAGAAGATTTACCGTATCCAACAACAACAACTTCGTCTAATGCTTCTGACTTTACCTTCAAATTAACATCTATTACTCCGCGACCACCAACTAAAACAACTTGTTTTTGGTAGCCGATAAATGAATACTCTAACTTAGATGTATCACTTGGTACTGAAATTTTATAGTAGCCTTCTAAGTTGGTTGTTGTAGCAGCTTCGCCATTGACTTCTTTAATGGTTACACCTGGCATACCTTCATTGTTTTCATCAGTAATTGTTCCACTAACATTTACAGTTTGAGCACTTATAAAATGTGATAATGAAAACAACATTATGAAGAATGAAGTTTTCGTTTTATTAACGTATTGAATCATGAATCAAAAATTAAATAGTGTTAATTTGACACTAAGATAATTAATTATATCAAATATTAATTATCAAATGTTAAAATACATTACAATTATTTAAAGTTAGTCTTTTAAAATCTTGAACTTAAGTTCTTTACTATTGTTATATATTTTAACTATGTAAACTCCGGTAGCTAATGATGTTAAATCTAATTTAGGATCTTTAGAAGTAACCAATATTTTACTGGACAAATCCAGAACCTGAATATTAAAATCATTTTGTTTTTGGATGTTTTTTATGTGTAAAAAATCAATAACTGGATTAGGATAGTAAGTAACCTCTTCCTCACAATCTTGACACAATGCTACATTATTTACAGCAATACAAGAAGTTGTATCTACACAGTTATTGTAAGAAATCTGAACTGCATAATTGCCATTGCTTGTTGCCGTGAAATTTTGATTGGTTTGCCCTGATAAAGCAGAATATGAATTATCACAGTCAAGCCACTGATATTGTGCATTTGACTGATTAGACAATAGATTAGGAGAATTATTAGTTACAGTTAAATCTATATCATTTACAGTTAAATCTAATGCGACAATGCTATCACATCCGTTAGAGGCAATTAAAGAGTGAGTAGCAAGAGTTGTTGAAGAATAATATGTCTGACCATCAATCCAAGTAAATGGACCACAACTAACTACTGTATCTATAGAGGTTAGTAATGGTGGTTGAGTTACCTGTACAGCAGAACTATCTAGACATCCATTGGCATCAAAAACCAATAAGTGGTATGTAAAAGCAGGAATACCTACATTATCTGCAAATGGGACACCGTTACTCCAAATGTAGATATAAGGAGGAACTCCACCAGTAACATTTGGGTATATAGCTCCATCCACACCTCCAAAACATGTAACATGATTTACTGTATTAGTATTAGAAAGCAATGGCGGCTCATTAATAGTAGCTGTTAAGGTATCTGAACATCCATTGGCATCGCTTACCACAATTGAATAAGTTCCACTACCTAAAGTATCGACATAAGAAGAAGTTAAACCATTGTCCCAGCTGTAAGAATATGGTGGAGCACCCCCACTAGGAGTAATAGAAACAACACCATTTCTGTCTCCGTAGCAAGTGACATCAGTTGTTTGTATTG
>CAJWIX010000014.1 GCA_913042175.1 uncultured Flavobacteriales bacterium | reverse complement strand
TTTGGGCAATTAGCTCAGTTGGTTTAGAGCGCTTGCTTGACAGGCAAGAGGTCACAAGTTCGAATCTTGTATTGCCCACATCTGTTAATTAAGGATTCTCACTTGGGAGTCCTTTTTTATTTGCAATAGATTTGCAATGAGATGAATTTTAAAATCCTTTTTTTTAGTTTTAAGTAGGTGGACTGGTGGACAGTAGACTCTAATTTTTCTTAAATTAGTATCAAAACTTACAAGATGAATAAGTTATTATTTTTAATAATAATATTTTTAACTACAATACTTTCTTGTACAAAAGAAAACCCATACCCTCATCCCTGTGTTAATGACAACTGTATAGCAGATTACAGAGTAGTATATTTAGGAGATTCTCTTTATGAGAATAGCGATGGATATTATGAAATTCAATATGCTGGACTAAATTACTTTCAAGTAGTAGGTAAGCTCTCTAATCTTAACGAGAGATATATAATTAATGGGGTTCCTTTAGTAGCTTCAGGGTTTGACTCTGATTATTGGGTTTTATTTGATACATTAAGTTTCACTATTCCTACATACAGTTATTTAGGATGGTTTAATGACCAAACAATGAACACCCCAATCTCAATAGGTCCCTACACTTACTCAATGATTGATTTAATTGACTTACACCCACCATTAAATATTGTAGGTTATCAAATCCCTAAGTATTTTTGTTGGGAATGTCCATATGCTATATCTATATTGGGAGTAAGGTCAAGATATAATTACAGACCAACTTGCAATATTCTATTAGACAATGAAATGATCGGAGATACCATTAACATATTCATAGAAACAACTTTCAACACAGAAGGAGGGGTTCCCTATCACGGCAGTCAACACGAATCCCCAAAAGAAGTTGTAGAATCAAACCTAAAAGTAATAATAAATTAAAAATTGAATAACTAACCTCCCTTTGCTTTATAAACTTAGTATCAAAACTTACAAGATGAAAAGATTATTAGTATTTGTGTGTTTGCTGCAACCTTTCTGCATCATCATTAGTCATCCTAATTGCTATGGGTTTATCTAATCTAAACATTGTTATTTCGTGTTATTTAAACGTCTCTCTCGCTTCTCTCTTTCGTTTCTTACAGCAAAGTAACTCTTGCCAGTTTTTCTCATTTCATATCGGTCAATCAAAAGATTCAAACGTCTTATTAGAACATCATTATCAGTATTCAATAACCAACTTTTATTTTTTTAAAGGAGGTCCGTTAGCTTAGAGTGTTAATAAATATCTAGATAATGTAGTAATCTGATATTTTATCCTTTTATAATATACCACAATATTGATAATCAACTAATTGTGTGTTTATCATCATTATTTGTTTGTATTTTTTACAATGAACACATCTTTTAAACCAATTTATAAAAGCTTAATTTAAGCGGTTAATTAATTTTAAAAATATTTTTAGCGATAATTCAATGTCTATATGAGTACACAAGCAAGATATAGAAGGCGCTATCAAATATGGAGAATTCTTGATCATATCACAGGAAAAGGAATTCCTGCTGTAAGATTTACCAATCAAAGAAATAAAATAATTAACGACATATTATCAAAAAAACTTGTTGATACAACTATAAGTGAAATAAGACAAGTTGATAGAAGAAAAGACCTTTCTAAAAAACAATTCAAAGACCAATATTTGAAAAAAGGTATTCCAGTTGTTATGGAAGGAAAAGCAAATGATTGGAAATGTGTAAAAAAATGGTCTATAGACTGGTTATATGATAACTACTGCAATGATGAAGTAGCTTTATTTAATCCTCTAGATTCAAATACTGGAAAAGTAAATTACAATATTGAAGAAACCACACTAAAAATGGTTATTGAGGCAATGAAAATTGGCGACACAACTAAATATAGCAGATTCAACAGACTATTGTATGACCATCCAGAATTGTTAGATGATTTTAATTGGAAATGGTTATATAAAATGAGAAATAATATTTCCTCTGGGAAGACATTCCAAGTATTTATCGGTGGGAAAGGGACAAATACAACACTACACTGTGCTTCCGAACACAATTTATTTACCCAAGTTTATGGTGAAAAACATTGGTTTTTGTATGCCCCAAAAAGTGATATCTTGTTAGATCCTCCTATAACTAGATCACCCTATTTTTACAGTAAATTCAATCCTGAAAACCCAAATTTAAATGAATTTCCAGCAGCAAAATATTTATCTACATGGGAATGCATTTTAGAACCTGGAGATGTACTTTTCAACCCTCCATTATGGTGGCATCAAGTCAAAAATTTGAGTCATTCGATTGGAGTTGGATTTAGATGGTTCAGTCCATTTGATAGTTTTAGAGCAAGTTTCATAAATACTCTAATGACAATACTATCTACTAATCCCCCAATTTGGACTGCGAATAAGTACCGTACTGACTTTGCAAGAATATTTAAATACATGAATAATAAATCAAAAATTAATGTCTAATCATATTCATAAAATAACTTTCCCTCCTGAAGAGGATGATTTTTTTTTAGAATTAAGAAATCAGGTAAATAATTACTTCAAAAGTAGTGGAAAGAGTATTTATGGTGACTACCGTATGTACACTAAGATAGCTCTTTTGCTCATCGTATATTTTATTGTTTTTTTAATGCCATTAATCCTCGACATAGAACCATTGTATATTTTACTATGCTACTCATTTCTAGGCATATGGGGGGTGTTTTTGGGAGTTAACATAGGTCACGATGCTGCACACAACTCCTTGTTTAAGTCAAAAAAATACAATCAATTATTCATGTATATTTTTGATGTTTTAGGATTAAATTCTTTCAATTGGAAAAATAGACATGTATCTGGTCACCATAATTATTCCAATATCATGGAATATGACCCTGACATACAACAATCACCCGTAGTTAAAATCTTCCCACAAGACAAAACTCGAAGTTATCATCGTTTTCAATGGATATATATGCCTTTTATATATGCCATTTTTATACCTAGATGGATTTTTTACCGAGATTTTAAAGACATTTTTTATGAAAGAATTGGTGGTTTTTTAAATCGTCCATACCCTTTTTATGAAGTCATAAAAATGATTATTTTCAAAATATCATATGTTGTATATATGGTTTTTCTACCTCATTGGATAACTGACTTACCTATTTCAGTTTTTTTGTGGGGATTCTTGTTGTTAATGATTTGTTCTAGTTTGACCATAGTCGTGATTTTACTAACCACTCATATGCTAGAAGACTCTAATTTTCCTGATCCTGATGAAAATGGAGTGATGCCTTTTTCTTGGGCCAAGCATCAAGTACTTACTACAAGTGACTATGCAACGGATAGTTTAGTGGTTACACACCTTTTTGGTGGATTTAATCATCATGTTATTCATCATTTGTTTCAGCACATTTGTCATATTCATTATCCCGAATTAACTAGAATTTTAAAGAAAGTAGCGAAAAAATATAATGTTCCTTATCAATCCAAAAAATACATCTTGCCAGCCATGTTTTCTCATTTTAAACTTCTATATAACAATGGGTTAAAAGCCCGCATATCTCATTAATATGAAAAAAATTCTTATTACCGGTGCAACTGGTTTTTTAGGCTCAAGATTAGTTGAAAGATTAGCTGATCAAAAGGGAATAGAAATTATTGCTACAGGAAGAATTTTAAAACCTCACAATACGATTAAAAACCCCAATGTCAATTATATTTTAGGAAATTTATCAAATCCCAAATTTATTGAACAACTAACTTCAGGAGTTGATACCATAATTCATACTGCAGCTCTTAGTGCGCAAATGGGTAACCCAAAAGACTTTAGAGACATCAATATTGATGCAACTAAAAATTTGCTAAAAATTGCTCAATCAAAAAAGATTAAAAAGTTTATATACATTAGTTCTCCAAGTGTTTATTTTAGAATGAAACATCAGTTTAATTTGAAAGAAACTGATGAACTTCCTAAACCCATAAATATATATGCCTACAGCAAACGTGAAGCTGAGAAATTAATTCAATCTTCTAATATCCCCTACATTATATTAAGACCAAGAGCACTTATTGGAAAAGGTGATACTGTTATCATGCCAAGAATACTTAGAGCCCATAGTGAAGGTCGTCTTGCACGTATGGGAGATGAAACAAATAAAGTAGATATGACTCCAGTATCAAATGTAGTTGACGCCATTATTCTCTCTTTAAATGCTGATAAAAAAGCCAATAACCAAATCTATAATATATCGAATGGGAAACCGGAACTCTTGTGGCCATTATTAGATAATTTGTTAGAACAAATGGATCTACCTCCACTTAGAAAAAAAATTGCTTTAGGTATAATTGTTCCAATAGCAAAATTAATGGAATGGCATGCTAAATGGTTGAACAACTACAAAGAACCTGTCCTGACAGTTTATGGTATAGGAACACTAACAAAATCATTTACCATGGATATTTCAAAAGCAAAAAAACTTTTAGGATACATACCTCAACAAACAGCAAAAGAAGCTATTAATGAATTTGTAGAATGGTATAAATTGAAAAACCAATGAATCATCAAGCATCTAAAACTGGATTAAATATGATACCTAAAATTGCAAACGTAAATCCTTCTCAAGTAGTTGATATACTAAATAAAACAGGAAATTGTATTTCCGCTTCAATTCCAATGGGTATTCACCAATTAATTAGCATGAAAATGCTTAAAAAAGAGCAAACTATTTTTATATGTGGAACTTCTGCAGGGTTTTCTATTGGTTCTTTACTTTACAAGCATGGTTAGTCTAATAACACAACTTTTTTCGTTAAAAAAAGGCAATATGCGTTCATTAAGACTCCACAGGTTAATACAAACGGCATGGGTTTTACCTTTATTCTTGTTTCTTTTGATTACAAATAATATTGCTCTTTTAATAGACTGGATAATTTTTCCTGGATTTAAAAAACAAGAAATTAAAGACCCCGTTTTTATTGTGTCTTTGCCAAGAACAGGTACAACAAATTTATTTCATGGATTAACAAGCCCTAATGGTTTTTATTCAGCAATGAGTCTCTGGGAAATCATATTAGCTCCGTCTGTTACACAAAAAAAAGTATATCGATTTATATGGGCATGTTGCCCCCAAATTGTAAGAAGAAAGATAAAATTATTTGATGAATTTTTATTTAAAAAATTAAATAGTATTCATAGGATTAGCTTATTCAAAAAAGAAGAAGATGAAATTATTTTAATGTGGGCATTATCATCAGTCTATATGAGTTTTTTTTATCCAGAATCTAATGTAATGCGAGATTTATTTAGGTTCGATATGGATCTTTCAGAAAAAAGAAAAACAAGAATTATGAAAATATATTACAGAATGGTTCAGAGACATCTTTTTGCCCTGAATAAAAATTCACATAAGCGATATATTGCTAAAAATCCATCCATGGCAGCAAAAGTGGATTCAATATCTAATTTTTTCCCAGGCGGCAAAGCTATTATCATAGATCGTAATCCATGCTATGTATTTCCATCCACAGTTAAATTACAGAGTTTCTTATTTAACCTTGCCACTGACATACCAACTTCAACAAGAGAAAAAAAAGCTATTACAGATATTTTAGAGGACTTTTATTTAAATCTTCATTTAAATCTATCCAACAAAAAAAAGATGCCGTTTGTTATAATTTCGTTTAATGACTTAGTTAATAACCGTAGTGGAGTTATTAAATCATTATTAAGTTGGTTGGGGCATAATCCAATGAACTTTAAAGACGTAGACGAAACAAAACACCAAACTAAAGCAACTTATTATCCATTAAATGAAAGAGAGTTTAATGAAATTTTAAAAACGCCCTGGATAAATTGGAAAAAATCTTACTATCTTAAAGTAAGTTAATAATCAGTCTGTAAAAATACCACAAAAAAGGTATTGTTAATATTATCTAAATATTTGAGTTTTGTTTATTAATTATGAACTACAAAGATTATACTCCAATAAGCACTGACTTTACATGGATTTGCTCAGAAATTAATCTTAAATCAAAGAAAAAGTGCTGCAAAAAGTACAAGAAAAAGGGTAAGCCCTGCAAGAAGTGTCCTTTAAATCACGCCTGATTATTTCATCTGTTCACAATTACTTAAATTTACTGAAATTAAACGCTACAAGATATTTTGAGAAAAATTACTTTGTTCATTTCCCTTATTGGCCTACTAGCAAGCTGCAAAAAGTATGCAGAGAGGATAGCTGGCAGCTATTTAGGTAACATCTCAAAAAATGACACTTTAATTGATAATAACACCATTTTAGATATTATAGAGGTCGACAAAAAAAGAGTTTCTATTGAATGTATGTATTTTGATAGTTATCAATTGGATATTGAAAAGCAACGTTACTTTAATTCTGTAACTTTCTATGCCAACGATTCTTCTGGAGTATTTGAAATAGAAGATAGTGAGAATGGATATATTACACTAACTCATGAAGACATCAATGGTAATTCCTTCGTTTTTGCAGGAACTAAAAATTAGTTTTTTAAATAACTAAAAAATTAAGAAATTTATAAGCTATAATAGTTCAAATTGATCAAGACAAGCATCTATTTTTTATTCATATTCAATTTGCTTTTTTCATCATGTCAAGAAAATAATGAAAGCATATTTAATAAAGCAGCTAATGAAAATGGACTAATTGGTGGAATAGTCACCATTTTTTCAGCTGAAAACCAAAATCAACATTTTCCTTTTGGCTTGGCAAACTTCAGCAATAAAAAAACAGTTAACGACTCTACTTACTTTCGCGTAGCTAGTATTTCAAAAATGGTAACGGCTATAGCTTTTATGCAATTAGTTGACAAAAATTTAGTTCAGCTGGACGATGATATAAATGCTATTCTTGAGTATAATGTAGTTAACCCTAATCATGTTAACATTGCCATAACTCCAAGAATGTTATTATCACACACCTCAACCTTAGTTGATGACTCCAATTATTTTGACTTTTTAGAAAAAACATTTAGCAAAGCCACTATTCTAAATATTTCTGAACTTATTTCTTTAAGCAAAAAGGAGATTAAACCAATGCCCTTCAGTACAAAAAAACCAGGTGAATTTTTTGAGTATAGTAACTTAAATTATGGGGTTTTGGCTACCATTATTGAAAAAGTAAGTGGACAGCGATTTGATATATTCTGTGAAGAATCCATCTTTAAACCTTTATCAATCAAAGCAAGTTTTAATCTTAATAGCATAAAAGACAAAAGTAATATAGCTACCCTCTATAGAATGAAAAATAAAGAATGGGTTCCTCAAATGGACTATCCTACATTTTTAGAAAGTAGTCGCGATTTCAAAAATTATGAAATTGGCACCAATGGATTGTTATTCTCTCCTCAAGGTGGCCTTCGTATTAATGCTCCAGATTTAACTAAGATACTTCAGCTATTCTACCGAAAAGGGATTGATTTAGAAGAGAAAATTCTTTCAGCTGACCTAATTAACGAAATGCTAAAAAACCAATGGACCTACAACGGGAAAAATGGGAACAATTACGATGGCCTTTTCAATAGCTGGGGGCTAGGTATTCATCGTGTAAACGCTAATTCAAATTATCAAAATGATCAAATTTTTGATGATTCAAATTTAATGTTTGGACATCCAGCTGAGGCCTACGGATTAATTGGTGATGCATATGTTGATACATCTCAAAAAAAAGGATTCATTTTTCTAACTAATGGCGCTGAAAATATGTTTACACAAGATGATAACTCTGGTTTTTATAAAGTAGAAGCAGCGTTTTTTAAACTAATAAAAGCTTATTTTTAAATCATGAATAAAATTCTATGCCACATATTACCCTTGTTGTTTCTTATTGCTTGTAATGAAAAAAACAAACCACAAATCGAAAATAATTTTAGTTAATAGAAATAACTAATTTTTTTTCATTCTAGATAGTACTGCATTCTCTGAACCCACATGAAAGGCTGTCCATTGTTCAGACTTACCCTTTTTAATATAAGGCGATAATATGTTAATTACATGCGTAACATCCTTTGCAACAACAGGCACAGTTTTTAATACTCCAAGATCAAGATAAACACATTCGTACAAAAAATGTTCCATGACTTTTGAAACACCTATGAGCCTTATTTTTAAAATACAAGTATCTGTACCGCTATTTAAAATTTGTCCAGCCAATGACTCAATAGATTCTTTTTGCCTTTTAAACATTTTTCCATTTTTTGGCAAAATTAAAGTCGTTATTTAAAGCACAATGAAGTGTTTAATTATGTGTATATTAAATAATTATTTGCAAAAGATTACTTTAGCTAATGACATATGACCAAAACCTTAAAAACAAATAAATTAGATAAAGAAATATGAGTAATTTGATAAATATGAAAACAAAAATTATATTTCTATTTTCTGTATTGTCTATATGTTGTTGTTCTGTAAAAAATCAAAAATCAATCATAAATCAACCTATTGCTATTGTAGTTCACGGAGGTGCTGGCACTATTCTCAAAAAAAACATGTCTGATGAAAAAGAAAAACAATACAAAGAAAAATTAAAAGAGGCCATTAGTATTGGCTATCAAATACTGAAAGATGGTGGAAGTAGTTTAGACGCAGTTGAGCAAACTATTCTCGTTTTAGAAAATTCACCACTATTTAATGCTGGGAAAGGAGCTGTTTTCACTCACGACATGAAAAATGAATTGGATGCATCTATAATGGATGGTAGCAATCTCAACGCTGGTGCAGTTGCAGGCGTAACTGTAATTAAAAACCCCATTAAAGCAGCTAGAGCTGTTATGGAAGAGTCTGAACATGTATTACTGTCAGGAAAAGGAGCTGAATCCTTTGCCATAGCCCAAAATATAGACACGGTCAACCCCTCTTATTTTTATACAGAGAAAAGTGCCAATTCTCTAAAAAGAAGAATTGAAAATGAAAAACATGGGACGGTAGGATGTGTGGCGTTGGACATCAATGGGAATTTAGCAGCTGGCACCTCTACTGGAGGAATGACCAATAAAAAATGGGGTAGAATTGGAGATTCGCCTATAATTGGGGCTGGGACATATGCCAATAACAAAACCTGTGCAGTTTCATGTACTGGATGGGGAGAATTTTACATAAGAGGAGTTGTTGCTCATGATATATCTGCCATGATGGAATATGGTGGTTTATCATTAAAAGAAGCAGCTCAAAAAGTTGTACATGAAAAACTTACTCAACTTGGTGGAACTGGTGGTATAATTGCTATTGATCAAAAAGGAAATATTGTGATGGAATTTAATACAGAGGGGATGTATAGGGGCACTTATTTTAATGATTCAGTACAGATATCAATTTACAAATAGATGCCCACTTTTTTTTTTATTCAAGAATAGTTACATTTGATTTAACAACAAACAAATTAATAATATGAAAAAAATTACATTTTTTACTTTAGGTATGCTTTTTATGAGCATAATTTTTAACCTAAATGCGCAGAAAGCAAGTGGTACAAACGTTGATTACGAATATTACAGACTACCCGTACAAAAAGTAGATACTAAAAAATATCATTTTTCGATTGAAATTGGCTATGTAGCAGATTATGAATCTGATATGGCTTTTTACAATGAAGCTCACGATGCTTACGATAAAATAGTTGAAGAAATGAATGCAGCATATGACAAAGCATTACAGGAATACAATAGTCAAAGCACAGGAGACAAAATAGCTCAAAGAATGTTGTTGAAGGATGATGGTAAACCAAAACAGCCAACCAGTAAAGATTTTGCAGACCGAATGAATTCAAAATATAAATTTTTGATAGGTCCTGCACCAGACTACAATTTAGTATCTCCTGAACGTAATGATATTCCTACAAAAGGTGAGCTTACGAATGGTATTGATATTGACGAATTTTCAAAGTCTTCATCTGATGGAATTAAAATTGTTATTGATTTGTCTGATTACGAATTATCATCACAAGTGGCCAAAACTGGAGATGCACCAAATGAAATGAAACAAGCAACATTTAGTTTATCATGTGAATTAATGATTTCTGTTAAAGATCCTTCAGGTAAAGAAATTTACACTAATTCATATAACCGAAAATCATCTTTCAAATCAGAGAAAAAACGAGTTAATAAGTGGAGAGCTTATGAAAATAGTACTGCTTACAAAAACTTACCCAACGCACAAAAGAAGAGTTTAATATCTAGTTTAATTAGCTCTGCAAATGCAGATTTAAATAACCAATTTGGATATTCTTGGATTAAAAAGAGAAGTAAAATATACACTGCAAAAGGCAAAAAGTTTGATTACAGTGAATTAGATAGAGCTATAACTGATTTTGAAAATGGATTGAGAGATCTAAAAATAAACCAAGATATCGCCAATGAAAAATTCAATAAAGCTATCGAAATATGGAATAAAGATTTAGAAGAAATGGATACTAAAGATAAAAAAGCCAGAATCAATAATAAAGTTGGGGCTGCTTTGTATATCAACTTAGGTCTTGCTTATACTCTCATGAATGACTTTGAAAATGCAGATAAAGCTTTAAGTACTGTTCAGTCTAATAAAGATTTTAAAGGTGGTGACATTAAAGAAGCTGATGCTGTTAGAAAATTTATGAGTGAACAAAGAATAAGAGCTTCTAACTAACTTTAGAATTAGTAATTCTATTTAAAGAGCGCAATAGCGCTCTTTTTTTGTGCCTTTATCTAATGATAGTAATTTTGGATTTGCGCATCATTTCATTATTAAACAGTTTCATAACATAATTACCCTTTGGTAACATAGAAACATCAATTTCTGTAAAGCACTGGCCTTCTTTCGAAATAATAGTTTGACCAACTAAGTTTGCAACTTCAATTTTTGTGAAAATTATTTCAGACTGGATATATATTTTGGAGGAAGCTGGATTAGGATAAATAAAAATATCATCTTCTTTTTCCACAATAAGGCTAGGTGAATCACATAGTTGAATTCCGTATGTGCTCTCAGGTCCATTACCATTGTTAGCTGCAGAGGTTTTTTCATGTATTAAAACCCCAAATTGATCATAAACCTTGTATGAATGTTCATTTTGATAAATTGTAGAATAAACCAAATCAACAATAGCCCCAGAATCTACAGGAAACAAAATAGTCTCTGGCCCACAACCAGTTGGTAAGGAAATGGTTTGTATAGGAGAACCATCTATTATGACATCCATAGAAGCCCCATAAATTGCCCACCCATCACAATAATCATCAAATAGTTCAACTTTTAGTAGACCACAATTGCCTTGACTCAACAAATCGTTACAAGCAATTAGCCCAAAAGTACTCAATGGCCCTGCTCCATTTGACCCAGCTTGAGATGCAATAATATTATTATTTTCATCGTAGAGTTCATAGCTGTTTTCTTCGGGCCAATCACCTGGATTATAAACTAAACTAACTACATCACCAGAATCCACAGGGAAATCAAAGAATTCAGGCCCATTCCCATTTATAAGAGTAACCGATTGAACGATAATATTGTTAATGTTTATATCCAAGGATCCTCCATTCCACCCGTCACCCCAAGAGTCTGAAAGCGACAAGGTGTACATTCCACAAGTGCCTGGAAGGGGAAGTGTAGTAAATGAAAATGGCCCAGCCCAATTACTAAATCCATTTTGACCACATACTTCCTGAACATAAAAATCGTAAGACGTAAAAGATGATAATCCAGATAATAAATGAGATGAAGTGGTTAAATTAGAAATAGTTGTTCCACTGCCTATTGCAAAACCACTTGTACCCCACTCTACATTCCAACTTCCACCAATAATACCTGTAGAACTATTCCATCCAAGCAATGCTCCATTTGCTGAAACATTGGTTGCTGATAAGTTAACTGGTGCAACACAAAAAGGGCAAGCTACAAGCCCAGTAGTATTCGGGGGTCCACTTGTTACACCACCCACTTGAGTAGTAATTAATGAATTTAAATGATCATATACGATATAGCTATTTTCTTCGGGCCAACCTCCAGGTATGTACAATAAATCAATAACATCTGAAGAGTCTACAGAAATAAAAAATTGATCTGGCCCACTTCCTGCTTGCATCGTAAGGGTCTGAGTAATATTGCCATTAACTAATACCTCTAAATAGCCTCCATTCCATCCATCACCCCATGAATCGTATAATTCAATAGTAAAAGCTCCACAAGTACCAGTTGTTAAACCTGTATTAAAACTATGTGGCCCGTTCCAAGAACTAATGTAACCAGAATCACAAACTGACTGAACGTACACATCGTAGGAAGTGCTAGATTGTAAAGTATTAAGATTAACAAGGGTGTTTTGTAAGTTAGTTATTTGTGTACCTGTACCAATGGTAAAACCTGATATACCATATTCTACATTCCACAAAGAATCATTAGTTCCAGGAGACCAAGAAATATCTGCTGAGTTAGCTGTGACATTTGTAAATGTGACACTACTAACACCATTGCAATTTCCTGTTGGTGGAGCACATGTAGATGTTGAAGTATGCAGTAAGTTATCTAAGTTGCTAGGCGCAACTCCACTATACAATGTGTCATTTAGCGGGTCTGTAATAGTAAATGTTATTTCACTATCCCAAGATCCAGAATGAAAAATAAAGTCCATTGTAGCGCCTGTAGTAGAGTATACAGAATCAAGTGTAAAACTTCCTTGACACTCATAATTCCCTACAAAACTACCGTTCATGGTAACCTCAAGGTATGCTCCATTCCATCCATCCCCATAGCTATCATACATGTAGAGTTTATAATGACACTGAGCACACACATCTACAGTTAGCATTAAGCTAAAAAAGATTATAATGTATAATTTTTTAAACAAGATTAGATGCAAGTTACTAAATTACTGCGTCTAATAGTTTAACGTATGGTAACTAAAGAAATGTTACTTAATGATGTTTTTAAAGTTCTCTAATTCTTTTTCAGCAACCTCTTTTGAGTAGTATCTATTAGATAATTTTAAACCAGTAGCACTATTTTTTATTACATAGTATGTAGTGTCTTGTGCGGCTACCTTCTCTATTATCCAATTCTGTGTTGTATTTTCTTTTTTAGAAGAGGATTTACTGTTTTTAATCTTATCAATTTGAGATTTAAGATCTTCTAATATCTTTTTATCTTTAGTAAAAACTTTAAGTTGCTTAAAACAACTTTTAGCCTTACTATAATTTTTCTTTTTGATGTAATACTTGGTTTTTTTTAACCATTTATCTAACTCTTCTTGTTGATCTTTATTTTCTGAATTTGAACTCTTATCATCTATTTGAAGTGTGTCTGAAGCTGCAACAGTCTCGATCGCTGTAGTATCAATACTAGACTGAGACGTTTCATCTACGTTTTCAGCAACTTTAGCTTTATTTTTTTTATCTAAATAAAATTTTTTAAAGCCAAAAAAACATAACGCAATTCCTAAAACAATTGCAACAATTAATACAATTTTCTTTTTCAATTATGTCTTTTTTTGAATAAAGGTTTAACCTTAATTATTGGCAACGATATACAATACAACTATTATAATAATAACTATAAACCACCCTAATAATGGTTGATTGGCATTTTTAGCTTTGTAATAATTATACTGATTGGCTAAATAATGTTCTCCATCTTGCTCATAGTTGTAAATATCATAATTGTAATTAACAAAATAAGTCCACGCAGCAGACATTAAAAGGGAGAAGAATAACATTAATCCAAGAACAGCAAGGATAGTTCCAAAAATTTGAGCCCTAATTGTTTTTATATTTTTTGTCTTAACTGAAATACTAGCAGTTAGTTCACTTATTTTTGTATTATGAGAATCTTCTAATTCCTTTAACTTGTTCTCTAAAGCTTCTATCTTTCCTTCTAATTCTAGGATTTTTCTTGTTGGATCCACTAAGTTATAATATAAAAATGCTCTAGGTGGCTCAAAAACAACTACCTTCTCATCTGGAACTTTTTCTACGGTAAGCGCAGCATTACCCACTTTGGGCTGAACATTAACTAATAATCCAGTTTTAATTGATGTTTGCTTAGCTCCTTCTTCGCCAACAGCATAAACCCTTATCGTTCCAGGTTTATCTCCCCAAACTACTTTTATTTGTTGCTTAGTATCTTCAGATATAAAATCACAACCTTTTGGAAGCTCCCAATGCCAAGATTTTATCCAATCACTCCCATCTGCATAAAAATCAACGGTATCACCAGGACACACTACATCTTTACCATTTGGGTTTGTGATAAATAATTTAGTATCCGGCCTTTCTTTTACATTAACCATAAGAGATACTGGCTTGCCCGAACCACAACCATTTTTAGGACTAACTTCTACCCTAAAATCACCTGATTTCCTCCATTTATAATTAAATGTATATGCGTTTGCAACACCTAAATCATTAGGGCCTCTTTGTCTAGTCCTTGATTTGTAGACGACAGAATCATTAGAAGATTGATAAACCTTCCAATTGTAATAATCTGAGTTTAACACCTCTAAGTAACTAAAAGTCTGTACCTCACCAACATAAGCACTTCCAGAAAATGAAAAGATTTTATTTGGTTTTAATTTACTCTTTAATTCTTCTTCAACTTCTATTTCCATTTCAATACTTGAAATTTCATTAAGTATGGCATTTTTATCATATAAGAATGCGGTATCTTCTTTGGCGATATTTTCTCTTAAAATTTTAATTCCCTTTTTATTTTCTTTGATATTAGGAATATGAGAGCTCATATCCATCACAACACCATTCCATTCAGAAATATTATAATTAGTTGTTGATTTTATACCATAGGAAAGAACAAGACAAATAATTATTGGAATTATAGAAGAAATCACTAAACCTGTCAAATGAAAAGGAAGTGAATACAATAATTTTGGTACTCTTATAAATGTTTGTTTTAGAAAAGATAAAACACTGAATTTTTCACTATTTGAATCTACAATGTAGGGTGACAGAAAGAATGATGAAATAGTAAAAATGAATAATCCTGCAATAGCAAGTGGAGTTGAAATTTGAGCAATTGAAACCCCTAAACCTTGTAAAATAACTTTGTGACTATAGTTCCTAAACAATAAGATTAGCGATATAAAGAACACCCCTATAACCAATGATGAAACAACAATCTTTATCTTTTGGGTGATTGTCTTATTAATTCCTTTGTAAAAATTGGTTGAGTTGAAAATATGATACTGAAAGAATACTATGAAAAGTACAGCTAACCCACCTGTAGCAGCAGGTGAAAAATTAAATAACAAACCAATTATCAGAAAGAAACCAAGCAATAAGTTAATTTGCAACATGGTAAATACAGCATGCTTAAGGTTGTCATAACCAAGACCTCTTGATATATTTTCTTTACTGAAAGAGAATCTAAAAAACTTCCAACAGAAAATAACAATATAATGCCAAAGTAACTTAACTACCAAGAATAAAGTGGGATGTATTACTTCATTCCAAATCCATAATACCAACCACCATGCTTTTGTGAAAATAAACTTCACAAAATCTAAAATGGAGATTAAACTATATAATGCCCAGATTAAAGCATTGTATATCACAATAAACACACTGAAAATGGGTGTAATTCTACTTAACCATGAAGAATCATTAATCCATTTATCATTGATGGTTTTAAGATCTACTAACCCTTTTGGTTTAGTGCCATCAACGCTGCTTCGCAAAAAGCCTAATAAAAGAAAAAGAACAGGGACAAACGGACCCATGGTGTAAAAAATATAGTCTAAAAAATTCATTAGTTTAGTATTTAATTTCGCCTAAATTTATTTATTAAAATTTGTTAAACAAATGGAAAATACATTAAAAATAAACTGATTAATGTTGATAACAACGTATATTTTGCTAGGACAATAAGTCATTTTCTATGTGTCTTTTGGCATCTCTTTTGGTCTTCTTCATAAGGTTTTTTTGGAAAGCTTGCTCTAAATCTATACCTGTTTGATTAGCTAAACATATGACAACAAACAAAACATCAGCTAATTCGTCTCCCAATTCTAACTTTGCATCTGATGGCTTTTCACTTTGTTCTCCATATCTTCTTGCTATAATTCTAGAGACTTCACCAACTTCTTCTGTTAGAATAGCCATATTGGTCAATTCATTAAAATAGCGGACACCAAATTTTTTAATCCATTCATCCACCATTTTTTGAGCTGCAGATATTGTTATTTTATTTTTCATTACACTTTGTTTTTTGAATCTAATATTATAGTAACAGGACCACTATTGCACAAAGAAATATCCATCATGGCTCCAAAAACACCAGTTTGAACTTTTTCCGTCAATAATTTCTTGGCATAAGCTATAGCTTCATTATATAATTTTTCAGCTTTAGATGCAGGTGCTGATTTTATAAATGATGGTCTATTGCCTTTTTTGGTTGACGCATGAAGCGTAAACTGGCTTACCAGTAAAAGTTCTCCACTTACATCTTCCATTGATAAATTCATTTTTTGATTTTCGTCTTCAAAAAGACGCATGTTTGCTATTTTATTGATGGACCATTTTATATCATCCAAATTATCAGAGGATTCAAACCCAACTAAAACCAATAAACCTTTTTCAATTTGGCCTACGATTTTATCATCTATTTTAACATTTGCATGGCTTACTCTTTGAATAACCGACTTCATAAATATATGTTTTGACGGTAATTATTCTCAGGATCCTGCTCATACATGCTAATGTAACTTTGATATCTGGTTACGGAAAGCTCACCATTATTTAATTGCTCAATAACCTTACAACCTGGTTCATTGATATGTTTACAATTATGAAATTTACAATCATTAAGAAGCTTGATCATTTCTGGAAAATACAAAGCCAATTCTTCCTTTTTGAAATCTACAAGACCAAACCCTTTGATTCCAGGTGTGTCAATTATTTTTGAGTTAGAACCCATATCAAACATTTCAGCAAAAGTGGTGGTATGTTTTCCTGTCATGTGTGAAGTAGAAATATCTCCCGTTTTTAATTTAATTGATGGTATTAATTGATTGATTAATGTTGATTTACCAGCGCCACTATTTCCTGCAATTAGGGTTGTTTTATTCTTTATGTAGTAATTTAATTTTTCGATTCCATCTCCAGAATTTGCAGAAATACGAAGTGAATTATAGCCTGCACTATTGTACGTTTTTTCAAATTCATTGAGTTTATCAAAGTCAGATGAATTGTAAATATCAATTTTATTAAAAACCAATAATAATGGAATATTGTAGGCTTCAGCAGTTACTGTAAATCGGTCTATAAAACCAGGTGATGTTACAGGACTTGAAATGGTTACTAATAAAATAGCTAAATCAATATTTGAAGCTATAATATGTGCCTCTTTTGATAAATTAACGGATTTACGAATAATGTAATTTTTTCTTTCTTTTATGCTATTAACTACAAACTCTCCAGATTGATTTTTGGCAATCTCAACAAAATCTCCAACAGCAATTGGGTTGGTAGTTCTAATCTGTTTGGTTCTAAATTTACCTTTGATTCTAGCTTTTATAAATTCACCGTTATCAAGCTTAATTTCATACCAACTTCCCGTAGATCTATATACAATACCATTTTGCACAGTATAAAATTAATAGAGTTTAGTTACACATTCATATAAAATACATTTTTCTATTGTATTACATTCTATTACATTAGCACCTCACTTATGAGCATAGAAGTAAAAAGCATCACAAAAAAGTACGGCAATCAAATTGCTGTAAATAATGTTTCTTTTAAAGTCAATGCAGGAGAAATTGTTGGGTTTTTAGGCCCTAATGGAGCTGGAAAATCAACTACCATGAAAATTATTTGCTGCTACACAGCTTCTCAATCTGGAGATGTTTTTGTCAACGGTATTTCAGTAAAAAACAATCCTATTGGCATTAAAAAACAACTGGGTTATTTAGCCGAAAACAATCCCCTTTATGAAGATATGTACATAAAAGAGTTTTTATTGTTTGTAGCTAAAATTCACAAACTTAAAAACCCTAAAAAAGCTGTTGAAGATGTGATTTTAAGAGTTGGGTTAACCGCTGAAAAACACAAAAAAATTGGTCAACTTTCAAAAGGATACCAACAAAGAGTTGGGATAGCTCAAGCCATCATTCATGATCCAGAAGTGTTAATATTAGATGAGCCCACTAGTGGATTAGACCCGTTACAATTAGATGAAATAAGATCTTTAATTAAAACTTTGGGTAAAAACAAAACGGTATTGCTTTCCACTCATATCATGCAAGAAGTGGAATCTATATGTGATAGAATAGTTGTCATTAAAAAAGGTGAAATTGTTGCTGACCAAAGCATTCATGAAACCGATCAAAAAATGGATGAACAATTTGTTTCCGTTGAATTTGATCAAGAAATTAAAAAACAAGACTTTCAAAAATTTATTGGTAAAGAGGCTGATATAAAAAAGGAAGGAAACACTTGGCTAATTGCTTTAAAAGGTGAAAAAGATCTTAGACATCTGATATCATCTTATGCCAAAGAAAATAATTTACTTATTCTTGAATTAAAGAAGGAAACGGCAAAGCTTGAAGATCTTTTCAAAAAATTAACTAAATAAATTTTTTCTTTTTGACTTTTTTTTACATTTGCGGCACAATTTAGGTGGAGTGATTTGACTGCTTGCAACCACATCAAAAAAGCTAAAATGATAGTCCCTCCACTGCTATTAACAAAATAAAAAAATTGATATGTCATATCTATTTACATCAGAATCAGTATCAGAAGGTCACCCAGATAAGGTGGCAGACCAAATTTCTGACGCATTAATTGATCATTTTTTAGCCTTTGACCCTTCTTCAAAAGTAGCTTGTGAAACTTTAGTTACCACAGGACAGGTTATTTTGGCAGGAGAAGTAAAATCGACAGCTTATTTAGACGTTCAAAAAATTGCTAGAGATACCATAAATAAAATTGGCTACACTAAAGGGGAATATATGTTTGATGGAAATTCATGTGGAGTACTTTCAGCTATACATGAACAATCTCCAGATATTAACCAAGGAGTTGAAAGAGCAAATTTAGAAGACCAAGGTGCAGGAGATCAAGGTATGATGTTTGGCTATGCAAGTAAAGAAACTGACAACTTTATGCCTCTTCCTTTAGAAATATCGCATTTACTTTTAAAAGAGTTAGCAGCAATAAGAAGAGAAGGAAAAGAAATGACTTACTTAAGACCTGATTCTAAATCTCAAGTAACCATTGAATATGACAATGACAACAATCCTATTAAAATTGATGCCATAGTAGTTTCAACCCAGCATGATGATTTTGCATCTGAAGAGGAAATGCTTCAACAAATTAAAAGAGACGTCATTAACATTTTAGTTCCTAGAGTTAAATCATTATTACCTCAATCTACACAACACTTATTTAATGATGAAATTACTTACCATGTTAACCCAACAGGAATTTTTGTCATTGGAGGTCCACACGGAGACACAGGATTAACAGGAAGAAAAATTATTGTGGATACCTATGGTGGTAAAGGAGCTCATGGTGGAGGTGCATTTTCTGGAAAAGACCCAAGTAAAGTAGATAGATCTGCTGCATATGCTACAAGACACGTTGCTAAAAATATAGTAGCTGCAGGTTTGGCTGATGAGGCTTTAGTGCAAGTTGCTTACGCAATTGGTGTTGCAGAACCAGTTGGTTTGTATGTCAACACCTATGGAACAAGTAAAGTAGATTTTACAGATGGTGAAATAGCTGAAAAGTTACATGACATTTTTGACATGAAACCCTATGCCATTGAACAGCGATTTAAGTTAAGAACACCCATTTATGCTGAAACGGCTGCCTATGGACACATGGGTAGAAAACCTGAAACAAAAACTAAGACCTTTGTTTCACCTGATGGAGCCGAGAAAACTATTGAAGTTGAACTTTTCCCTTGGGAAAAATTAGACTACGTAGATAAAATTAAAGCTGCATTTACGCTTTAATTATTTTTTTCTAAATACCATTCTTACTGGTACACCTTTTAAGTCAAAGTTTTTTCTCAACTGATTCTCAAGATATCTTTTGTATGGATCTTTAATGTATTGTGGGAGATTACAAAAGAAGGCGAAAGTCGGTGAATGAGTTGGCAATTGAGTTACATATTTTATTTTAATGTATTTGCCTTTTGTAGACGGAGGTGGGTTCTTTTGAATGGCTTCCAGCATAACATCATTAAGCTTTGATGTCGTAATCTTTTGTGTTCTATTATGATACACTTCTAATGCTGTTTCAAGCGCTTTATGAATACGTTGTTTACTAATGGCTGAAACAAATAAAATAGGTAAATCAGTAAAAGGAGCTATTTTACCTAAAATATCCTCTTCAAAAGATTTTGTAGAATTGGTGTCTTTTTCAATGGTATCCCATTTGTTTACCAATAATACAACCCCTTTTTTATTTTTTTCAATAACAGAAAAAATGCTTAAATCTTGCTTCTGTAATCCCTCATTTGCATCTATCATAAAAAGACACACATCACAATCTTCAATTGCCCTAATAGCTCTCATTACAGAGTAAAACTCAATATCTTCATGTACTTTACTTTTTTTCCGAATGCCTGCTGTATCAACAAGAATCATTTCAAATCCAAACGCATTATAATGGGTATCTACCGCATCACGAGTTGTCCCGGAAATATCAGTTACAATGTTTCTATCTTCACCCAGTAATGCATTGGTTAAGGATGATTTCCCCACATTGGGTTTTCCTACTATAGCAATTCTTGGAATTTCAGATTGAACCTCATCTCCATCGTCATCTAGTTGTGTGGCTAAATGATCTAAGAACTCTCCCGTACCAGCACCATTTATGGCGCTAATACCATAGACATGTTCTATGCCAAATTGATAAAATTCAAAAGTGTCATTAATTCTATCGTGATTATCCACTTTATTAGCCACAACAATAACTGATTTTTCTGAACGTCTCAAAATATTAGCCACTGCATGATCTAAATCAGTAATTCCAGTTTCCACATCCACAACAAAAACAATCACATTGGCTTCATCAATGGCAATTTCAACCTGTCTTCTAATCTCTCCCTCAAATATATCTTCTGATCCAGAAACATATCCTCCAGTATCAATAACAGAATACTTTTTTCCATTCCATTCTGATTTTCCGTAATGTCGATCTCTAGTTACACCACTCACCTCTTTAACAATGGCTTTTCTTCCACCAATTAATCGATTAAACAATGTTGATTTACCTACATTAGGTCTTCCGACTATAGCTACAATATTACTCAATACCCGTACTTTTTAAGTTTACCAGTTTTATCTCTCCAACCTTCATCTACCTTCACAAACAGCTCCAAATGTACCCTTTTACCCACAAATTCTTCCATATCTTTTCTGGAATCAATTCCTAGTTGCTTTATTTTTTTTCCTTGATGACCAATTAGAATGGATTTTTGACTTTTTCTTGACACCATAATATTAGAACGTATTCTTATTATATCTGTATCTTCTTTGTATTCTTCTACCACCACTTCACAAGAATAAGGCACCTCTTTTTGATAGAGTAATAATATTTTCTCTCTTATTATTTCCGCAATAAAAAACCGCATATTTCTATTGGTTAATTGATCCTTTTCGAAGTAGGGCGGATGAACAGGTAACCACTCTATAATTTTGGGTAAAATAAAATCAATACTTAGTCCATGTAGGGCTGAAATAGGTAATATTTGTGCATTGGGTAAATTTTCTTTCCACAATTCAACCAGCGATTCCAACGATTTTTGATCAGATTGATCAATTTTATTGATCAGTAAAATGATGGGGACTGATAATTTATTTATCAGATCAATTCTTTCTTTAAGTGAATCAATCTTCTCATATATATCCGTAACAAATAGAATAACATCTGCATCTTTTATGGCTTCATCAACATATTGCATCATGCTTTCATGCAATTTATATGCAGGATCAATTATCCCTGGTGTATCTGAAAACACCATCTGCCATTCATCTTCGCTAATAATGCCCATAATTCTGTGTCGAGTAGTCTGTTTTTTGGAGGTTATTATGGAAAGTTTTTCTCCAAGAATTTGATTCATCAGGGTAGATTTACCCACATTTGGACTTCCAATAATATTAATAAAACCAGCTTTATGAGACATTTAATCAGAATTAGTTTGCAAAAATAGAAACAAAAATTAACTTTGTAGTGCGGAGTGGAGCAGTTGGTAGCTCGTTGGGCTCATAACCCAAAGGTCGCAGGTTCGAGTCCTGCCTCCGCAACTAAAACAAAAGCCCAATTATAGATTGGGCTTTTTTTATTCAATAAAAAAAAGATAAACCCCAAAATTTAATAGTTCTAGTGTATTTGAAAATCCAATTTGCTGTCCTGTTAATTCTTCTACTAAATGCACACCTTGAAGCTCATTGGGCACGTTTATGTGGTGTGAATTATTTTTTGTATTTATTATACACCACAAAGTTTCTTGGTTGTTGACCCTTTTAAATAACACGGCATCAGTACTCGAGAAGTCCTCAAATACTCCGTTACGGCATACGTCATAAGTTTTATATACCTCCATCAACTGCTGGTATCGTGATAAAGTACTTTGACCATAATTCCAATCCACAGGCAGGTTACTAAAAAAAGGCAACTGGGTGGGGTAGCCTATTTCTTGCCCAGTATAAAGCAGCGGAACACCAGGATAAAAAAGCGTTGCAGCAAAAGCAGCTATAGAAGCGTCCAAACTTCCATATAGTCCAATAGGTGTATCGTGCCAAGCGCATTCGTCATGATTACTGGTAAAGCGCAATTTATGTTTTCCTTCTTCTATTGACCCATAGGTGTATTGATGTAAGGTGGCCCAATGAGTGGCAGGCGTACCTTGATTAAAAATTTCCTTGCCCTTGTTATAAAAATTCCAATCAAAGTTCATGTCAAATCCAGCATCAAAATGGTCTGTTCTGGCCCCTTCTGCTAACATGATAATTTCTCTATTCGGAATACTTCTCAGGCTATCTATCGCTTTTTGCCAAAAATCAAAGGGTACGTAATCGGCCGCGTCACATCGGTATCCATCTACATTCGCTTCTAACACCCAATAGCGCATAGCGTCAATCATTTGTTCTTGAAGTGCCGTGTTATCAAAATTTAAATCCGCCACATCAGTCCAATTGGTGCCACTGGGGTGTATGATATTTCCTTGTACATCGGTAGTATGCCATCCTGTACTATCTATCCAAGGATGATCCCATGAAGTATGGTTAGCTACCCAATCCAAGATAACGGCCATATTTCTGCTATGGGCTTCAGCCACAAAAGTTCGTAAATCTTCTAGCGTACCATATTCTTCGTCAACCTCATAAAAATTGGAAATACAATATGGGGAATTCAAAGGCCCTCCATTGGTTTGAATAGGCATGAGCCATATGACATTGACTCCCAAAGAGGCTAAATGATCTAGCTTTTGATGTACGCCAGCTAAATTTCCCTGCTGACTAAAAGCTCTCAAATTCACTTCATACATCACCATATCTTCAGTAGCGGGGACATTCGAAAAGGGTTCTCCATATTGCTGATAACCCATAGGATCAGGACAATCAGATTGTTTTTTACATCCATTCATAAATATGGTAAGTATTGTTAAAAATAATATGTAACCATAAGACTTCATGAGTAAAGGCAAACAATTTTGCTAAATTTAAGCAATAAATGAAAAAACTACTTTTAGGTATATTAATGTGGTTTAGTGCGTTCTCTATTGTGGGGCAGCAAGAACACTTTAACAACCCTATTTTAAGAGGTGGTTACCCAGACCCCTCCGTTTGTAGAGTAGGTAATGATTACTACTTGGTAAATTCTTCCTTCGAATATTTTCCAGGACTCCCTATTCACCACAGCACTGATTTGGTGAACTGGAAGCTGGTTGGTCACGGATTGCACCGAAAGTCTCAGTGCACAGGCACCATGAATTTATTAGATGTACAATCCAATGGTGGTATACATGCCCCCACTATAAGATATCACGACAGCACTTTTTATATCATTACCACCAATGTATATCAACCCCCAAACAAAGATGAGCCTACACAATTCATCAATTTCATTATTACCGCTAATCAACCAGAAGGACCATGGTCAGACCCCATTATCATAAAAGGCGCACCTGGAATTGACCCTGATATTTTCTTTGATGACGATGGTAAAATTTGGTATACGGGCACCCATGCGCCAGACAAACCTAACTTTCAGGGCGAAGGTGAAATATGGATGCAAGAATTAGATCCTACATCCTTTCAATTATTGGGTAAAAGGCACTATTTATGGCGAGGAGCTTGCCAAGGCACTTGGGCAGAAGGCCCACACATATACAAAAAAGACGGATGGTATTATTTACTCATTGCAGAAGGAGGTACCCACTTCAACCATGCCGTAATGGTAGCAGCCAGCCAAAACATTACGGGACCCTATGAACCCAATGATAGAAACCCCATTTTCACCACTAGGCATATGAGCTATGATTACTGGGTAAACAGCACTGGACATGCCGATTTAGTTGAATTGCCTAATGGCGAATGGAAAATGGTATGCTTGGGAATTCGAAATGAAGTTAATAGAGGGTCCAACATGGGTAGAGAAACCATGCTATTACCTATTACTTGGGAACAAGAACCTTATAAGTGGAAAGAGGTGAAATACACTTGGCCAGTTTGCACCCCCTTAACAGGTAAACTTGAACAAACTCAACCTTATCCATTAGCTCGAAACACCAAATACAATAATGTTTATTTTCAGGACGATTTCAACAATGACGAACTTGGTATGCATTGGGCTTCTAGGAGAGTTCCCAGAGAAAATGCCATAGACTTAAATTTACAACCTGGATTTTTGCGCATGAAATACCTTCCTCAAACCATTGGTGAAAGAAAGGCATACAATTTCATAGGTATCAAACAACAAGAAAGCCAATTTGAACTGGTTACTTCGATGCAGTTTAAAAACAAATTAAATGGAGAAGAAGCAGGTTTTTGCCTCATGCAAAAAGACGACAATTACATTCTTTTTGATGTAAAAAGAGAAGACAATGAGAATGTGTTGCAACTGCTTATAAAACCACACGATAAAGAAGCTTACATCAAAAAAGATTTGGTTTTAAATAAAAAAACTAAGCAATTGGAATTAAAGATTACTGCAAACACAGAACATTACAACTATTACTACAGATTAAAATCCAATGATCTTTGGATAAATTTTGACCAAACATCCAATGATGTATTAATATCTAGAGGTTACACTGGAGCACATCTTGGCTTATATGCCACTTGCAATGGTGGTAAAAGTGTAAGCTCTGCTGCCTTTGAATTAATGACTTATAAAAATGTAATGCCATGAGAAAAATACTACCCATATGTTTAATGCTACTCATCTTTTCTTGCCAACCAGTGGAGGAGCATAATGGAATTGAAATTTCAAATAAAGAAGCCATTGACTCTACCATGCAACTTTTTATTGACGGAGAGCACTACCCTTTTATATATACTCGGTTAGAAGATAAAAGTGGATCTGTTCTTTATGAAAAAACCACTAAAAACACCCGATTATTGGCAGACCAAAAAGTGGATGGAAATACGTGGATTCGAATTTGGTCCATGAGCAAAATTGTAACTATTTGCATTGTCTTGGATTTAATGGAAGATGGACTTTTAAATTTGGAAGACCCTGTTGTAAAATATATTCCAGAATTTAAAAATCTTCAAGTAGCCTTAACAGCAGATAGTTCTTCTATATTAAGTGAGAACTGGTACGAACAAGATACTTTAAGACAATCACCTTGCCCCCTTATTTACACCCCAAATGATTCCATCATGACCATACGCCATTTACTGGATCACAAGGCTGGATTCTACTACTCTACTACCAATATTCCATGCCTTGACTCTATGTTGGCTAAACAAAATTTATGTGCTGCAAAAAATAGCCAAGACCTCATCAATAAAATGAGCACCTTACCCTTAATTCAACATTCTGGAACAGATTACTATTATGGTACCAATACTACTGTACTAGGTTTAGTGGCTGAACGTGCATCAGGAAAATCATTGGCCCAACTGCTCAAAGAAAGAGTTACAGAACCCATGAATATTACAGGAATGCGTTATGACTTACCTGATGGGGAAACCATGCTGCCTAGATACTCAGGAAAAGATTCTCTTTTAAGAGAAGCATCTCTTGGAGAGCTTGATATTTTTGGTCAAGATGTTCCTGATTACAAAACTTCTCATGAATTGTACTTGGGTGGTGAAGGTATGATTTGCACCACAGATGGCTATTGTGATTTTTTAAGAATGCTACTCAATCAAGGAGAACTTAACGGCTACCGAATGCTAAATAAAGAAACAATAAAAGACCTCACTTCTCCACATACACAATTAGATAATCCATATGGTCATAACGGCTACAACCTTTGGGTGAGCAGTGACTCTATGTTGTTAAAAGGTCAGGGCGATCAAAATTTATGGATTGGTGGAGGCTATGAAGGCACTCACTTTTGGATAGATACCAGCAGAAATTTTGTGGGGACCATTATGACACAAATGTTTTGGGTTTTTGATGGTGCTTTTGGCTATTCTAAAGATGGACGCATAAGAGGTGAAATATATAGACCTTGGACTGGTTACCCATATAAAATTTGACATTTACCTACTTCCGTAAAAAAAATTAGTCACTTTTAACTAAACTTTTAGATATTTAACTAAATTTGGGCAATTAAATTGTTCAAATCTTGAAAACAAGACAAAAGATCATCAAAACAGCTACCCGAATGTTTAACGAACATGGGTACAATGCCATCAACTTATTTGAGCTTTCTAATAAACTGGGCATAAGCAGAGGAAACCTAACCTATCATTTCAATGACAAAAGCAGTTTACTGCGCGCCATTTCTGATGAAATGTGGAATAAAATTGAAGAGGAAAGGTCCAAAACAATTCAGCTGCCCTCTTTTGAGAATTTACACAACGAAGTACAGCTATACTATAAATTTCAAAAAGAATATGCTTTTGTCTTTACCGACCCAAATGTCATTTCCCAGCCATTTATTAGAAAGAAGTTTAGAGAAATGACCAATAAAACTATTGCCGACATTAAGGCTGGTATTGCTTTTTCTATTAATGCGGGAAATGTGGTAGAGGAAACTGTTCCTGGAACATACAATAATATTGCATTTATCACCTGGATGTTAGCCTTCTATTGGCATGCACAAAAAGAAATTTGCGATATGTACAAAGATGTTGATGGGGAAAAAATCATCTGGAGCTTTATGCTACCTCATTTTACCGAAAAAGGTAAAGCTTCATTCATTAAATTTTTTGGAGAAGATTACTTTAATGAAGTCAGTGAAAAATTTGACATCAACTTAACCAATTACATCACCTTTTAATGATTTCCTTGAAGTCACATATAAATGCCAATAGCGTGCAATTTCAAGAAAACAAGGAAGCTATGATAGAGCTGCTTGAAAAGCTTGAAAAACACATGGAAGAAAGCCGCTTTGAGGGAAAGGAAAAACACATCAATAAAGCCAGAAGCAGAAATAAAATGCTTGCCCGTGAGCGTATTGAAATGGTTTTGGATCAAGATAGTCCTTTTATGGAACTATTACCACTTGCTGGGATGGAAAGAAAAGGTGGATTTGGAGCTGGAGGAACAAACGTGAGCGGCATTGGAATTGTTAGTGGTAAACTATGCATGATTAACTCCAATGTAGGTACAAGAAAAGGTGGGTCTGTAGATTATGCTACCGTTTTCAAGGGCTTAAGAATTGGAGATATTACAAGAGAAAACAAACTACCTACCATCAACTTGGTAGAAAGTGGTGGTGCGAATTTACCTGACCAAGCAAAAATATTCAACTACGGAGGTGAAGCATTTAGAGAAATTACTCGAAGATCTGCCATGGGGTTAACCACCATATCTGTAGTTTTTGGAAATGCTACTGCTGGAGGTGCTTATGTTCCGGGGATGTCTGATTTTGCAGTTTTTCAAAAAAATGCGGCAAAAGTATTTTTAGCTGGTCCTCCTTTAGTGAAAATGGCCACCAATGAAATAGCTAATGAAGAAGAGTTAGGAGGAGCTGAAATGCACAGTAAAATTTCTGGTGTTTCTGACTATTTAGCAGAAGATGAAATGGATGGTATTCGTATCGCAAGAGAATTGATGGAAATTGTTAAAACTACGGATCCCCAACTCATTCCAGAAAACAAAATAGAAGAACCTAAACATCACCCCAATGAATTATTAGGTGTGGTGCCTGCAGATCCTAAAACTCCAGTAGATGTAAGAGAAGTTATTTTGAGGATTTGTGACGGATCAAGATTTAGTGAATTTAAACCTGAGTATGGCAATACCATGGTTTGTGGGTGGGGTAAAATTCATGGATACCCAATTGGAATTGTGGCCAATAATGGAGTTATTTTTTCTGAGTCAGCCAATAAAGGAGCTCAATTTATTCAACTTTCCAACAAAAATGATATTCCATTGCTTTTCATTCAAAACACCACTGGATATATGGTAGGAAAAGCGTACGAAGAAGGAGGAATAATAAAAAATGGCGCTAAACTCATCAATGCGGTTTCCAATAGTAAAGTTCCCTCTATTACACTAATGATTGGATCTTCCTTTGGTGCTGGAAATTATGGTATGAACGGAAGATCATATGATCCAAACTTTTTATTTACTTATCCCAATGCAAAAATTGGGGTAATGGGGTCGGAACAACTGGCTGGTGTAATGAATATCATACAGCGAGCATCGGCAAAAGCAGCAGGAATTCCATTTGATGAAGATAATGCTAAAATGATTCAGCAAATGCTGATTAATGAAGCTGAATCTAAAGCATCATCATGGCACTCTACATCCGAACTTTGGGATGATGGAGTCATAGACCCAAGCCAGACAAGAAACTATTTAGGTTTTGCTTTAGCCATATTGTATAACCAAAAAATTGAAGGCGCTAAAGAATATGGCGTTTGGAGAATGTAATGAGCACCATTAATACCATATTAATTGCCAATAGAGGTGAAATTGCATCAAGAGTAATAAGAACATGCAAAAAAATGGGCATTCGTTCTATTGCCATCCATTCCCCTATTGATGAAAATCTTCCTTTTGTCCATGAAGCTGATTTAGCTGTAAAAATAGGAGACAACACCCCTCAAACTTCTTATCTAAATCAAGATTTAATCATTAAAACGGCCAAAGAAATTGGTGCTGATGCGATACACCCTGGTTACGGATTCCTTTCTGAAAATGCCGATTTTGCTGCCTTATGTGCTAAAAACAACATCATTTTTATAGGTCCAAATGTGGAAGCCATTAAAGCCATGGGGTCAAAGTCTGAGGCCAAGATACTGATGCGCAAAAACAACGTACCAACCATACCAGGTTACGAAGGTCAAAATCAAGATTCTGCTCACTTAATTTCAGAAGCTAAGAAAGTTGGTTTTCCCTTACTACTAAAAGCAACTGCTGGTGGTGGTGGTAAAGGGATGCGTGTAGTGGAAAAGGAAAAAGATTTAGCCAAAAGTATTGAAGCAGCTAAAAGAGAATCACTAAGTGCGTTTGGCAACGATGAGCTGATCATAGAAAAGTATATTTCATCGGGGAGACATATTGAGTTTCAAATATTTGGTGACCAACATGGCCATGCTATTCACTTATTAGAAAGAGAGTGCACTATTCAGCGTAGACATCAAAAAGTACTAGAAGAAAGTCCATCTCCTGTTATGAGTGAAAAACTGCGCAAAACCATGGGTGAAGCAGCAGTAAATGCTGCAAAAGCATTGAACTATGATAATGCGGGAACTGTAGAGTTCATCTATGACGACAAGACTAAAGAGTTCTTCTTTTTAGAAGTAAATACTAGACTACAGGTAGAACACCCTGTTACTGAAGCCATCACGGGACTGGATTTAGTTAAAATGCAAATTGAAAGTGCTGAAGGCAAAAAACTAAATCTCAAGCAAAATGAAGTCAACGGTAATGGATACGCTATCGAATTTAGACTTTATGCAGAAGACCCAAACAATGATTTTCTTCCTGTAACTGGAAAAATTGATTTATTCAATTTTGAACAAATAGATGGTCTTCGTGTAGAATCGGCCATTAAATCTGGAAGTGAAATTTCCATCTACTATGACCCCATGATTGCTAAAATCATTGTACATGATGATACCAGAGAAGGGGCATTGCGTAAGATGGGAAGCGTACTAGATAATATGATTTGCCTTGGAACAATAACCAATCAAGAATTCCTGAAACAATTGGTTCGAAACAAGCAAGTGATACACGGAAAATACAATACACACTTTTTAGCCGATAAGTTTCAACTTAAAAATCAAAATACTGCACATCAAAAATCCTTTTTAATTGCAGCTACTTTAAAGCTTCATGAAGAAAGAAATAGAGGTCAGGTTTATCTTAAACATGTTCCTGGTGGTTGGAGAAATAATTACTACCGACCACAGCAAGAAAGCTTTAAGTTAAATAATGAGATTGTTCACGTAGAGTACAGACAAAAAGAAGGTGATTTTGAATTTTATTTTGGAGAAGAAACCATTAAAGTAAAATTTATTTCTTGTGAGAATAATCAACTAAAAGCTCGTATTAATAATGTTTCTTACCGTTTTTACATAGCTCAAAATGAAGATAACATTCACCTTCATCAATCTATGCTTGGTACGCTTAATTTAAAGAAAGCAGACCGATTCCCATCAAAAGAAAAAGAAGTGGAAAAAGGCAGTTGTACTGCTCCAATGCCATCACAGGTTATTGACATTTTAGTCAAACCCAAAGAAAAAGTAAAAGAAGGTGATCCATTGGTCATTTTATCTTCCATGAAAATGGAAAACACGATATATGCCAGTGAAAATGGAATAGTTGAAGAAGTATTTACAAAAAATGGAGAAAATATTGAAGCAGGATTCACCATACTTAAAATAA
>CAJWIX010000013.1 GCA_913042175.1 uncultured Flavobacteriales bacterium | reverse complement strand
AATGACATCTTAGATCTTTCGAAATTAGAACAAAGAAAAATTTCATTAGAAAAAAAACCTTTTGCACCAAAAAAAGTAATTATTGAAACAATAAATATTTTAAAGTCAAAGGCTTTAACTAATAACGTCACTATTCAATTTAATTCAAGTGTTGATGATTCACTTAATATTAATGGTGATGATTTTCGCTTTCAACAAATTATGCTAAACCTTATTGATAATGCCATCAAATTTTCACCTGAAGGAATTGTTAAAGTAGAATTAGCATGTTTAAATAATGAAAAATTATTGATAAAAGTCATCGATAATGGCATTGGAATTAATAAGAAAAAGATTAAAGAAATATTTAACCCATATTCTCAAGAAAAAATTAATACTTCTAGACAATACGGAGGAACGGGGTTAGGCTTGGCTATATGTGATCAAATCATACAATTGATGGCTGGTGAAATTAATGTAACATCAAATTCTAATGGAAGTACTTTTGTTGTTAAGATCCCTATTCAAATAGCATCAAAAAAAGTTACAGAGGATGACTTAGTAAGTAAGGTTGATTTAAAAAAGATAGGTATTTTAATAGTAGAAGACGATGAATTAAATGGTAAACTATTTAAAGATTTGATTAAAAGTCAATATGTAAAAGCGAATGTAGACTGGGCAAAAAACGGGATAGAAGCTATAGAGAAACTCTTCAAATCTTCTTATGATATTATTTTAATGGATATTGAAATGCCGCTAAAAAATGGATATGAAACAAGCCTTGCTATTAGAAATACATCAAACCAACCATTTCAAAATATACCCATTATTGGAATGACTGCTCATATTGTAGAAGATGTTGTTGAAAAATGTTATGCTAGCGGAATGAATGATTGTATTTCAAAACCTTTTCAATTAGATGCATTAGTCAATAAAATTAATAACTTATGTCAATTAGAAACTAAAGTTAACCTTGATAATGAATTTAACTCCAATGAAAAATACATCAAAATTTTCTCTACAAATTTTACAGCTGATTTAAAAAAATTGAAAAAGTGTGAGAAAAATAATGATATAGAAGGTATTTTAAGCTTATTACATAAAATAAAAGGATCGTCTTTTACTATGGGATACGAGTCGTTAGGAAATGCTATTTCGCAAATGGAGCAAAAAAAATTAGTAGATTTAGAATTGCTAGAAAAATTATTTCATCAATCCATTAATCAAAAATAAAGCATGATAAAAGCAATTATAGTTGATGATGATGAACTGTGTAGAGCAGTCATAAGTGACTTACTAAAAGAAGTGGAAGACATCGAATGTGTCGCAAATTTTGGTAATGCTCTTGATGCATTTAAGTTTCTTAATGAAAATGATGTTGATGTAATATTCTTGGATGTTGAAATGCCCAAAATGGGTGGGATGGAACTATTGAGAAACCTTCAAATCAAGCCTTTAGTAGTAATGATCACTTCTCATGACGAATTTGCTTTAGAATCATACGAGTATGATGTTACTGATTTTCTTAAAAAGCCACTTAACACACCTAGGTTCTTAAAGACAATTGAAAAAATAAAAAAGACTATAGTGGGTGAGCCTGCTGAGAAAAAAAATGATGATTATATTTTCATCAAATCTGATTCTAAACTAGTTCAAATTAAATTAGAAGATATTCATTGGGTAGAAGCATTGGGAAACTACATGCGTTTACATACTGATAAAGAAAAACACACGGTGCTTAGTACCATGAAAGAGATTGAGTCAAAACTACCTACTAAAGATTTTATTAGAATTCAACGATCTTTTATTGTTAGACTTGATAAAATTTTATCCATTGAAGATAACTATGTTATCATGAAAAATAAGGAAATTCACATTGGAAAAGCATATAAAGACGAATTCAATAATCGACTTAATTTTCTTTAGTTTATGACACTAAAATTATATTCCCCTTCTCCTTTTTTTGCTTTTTTATAATCTGGAGTTTGTAATAGTGTTTCTTGCACTTTCCAGTCTTTTTCCGATTTCATTCGGTGCTGAAAGAAAAAATGCCAATATGAAGATTTGGTCATGCTGTCCCAATGAATGACATGGTGTCTTTTTTGAAGGGTCTGAAATAAGTTTAAAGAAATACAAGAAAAAATGGTGAAAATTAAAATCACTCTACTTAATCTATTCTTAGCAGACTGAAGGATGAAACCCAATGGTATAATAAATAACGGATAAAAATCAATCATTGGTCTCATGCCAAAACCACCCCCGTACCACCAACACCACCACGATGAAAAAATATATATTGTAAGGCCCAATGAAATAACAATAGGAAAGGTCCAATTACTTTTGGCTTTTAACATCTTATATAATCCTAAAAAGGAGATAATAAAAATGGGAGTATACAACAACCAACCTTTTCTGTAACTAAATAAAAAAGACATTAATTGAGGATTATCAAAGTAAAATTGCTCACCTACGTAAGAATTAAAAATCCAGTTTCCAGTTGACCACTTCCAATATATTAATTGAAAAGAATATATAGAAAAGGCAATGCATATAGAAAATAGAATTTTAAACTTATTATTCAACAACCATAATAGTCTAAACTTCATTGATTTAGGGTTGTTTATTCCATATAAAAGAACGACTAAACTAAATATTAAGTTAGTTGGTCTAATTAACACTAAAACGCCAATTATAGCACCTAACAGTAATGCGCTTTTATAGTTAAATTGAAAATATATTTTTGGAATAAGATATAATAATAGGCAAGCAATGGAAAAGGTGTATGCATGAGACATGCAGGGTTCGGTAGTTGAGTAAAAAAATAAATTAGTTCCTAAAAAAGTCGTCAATAAAATTACTGATGTAATCTTATCGCTAAATATTGTTCTAAGTAATTTTAAAAAAAATACAAAACCAAAAAACAAATAAAAAACACAAGAAAAAGCTAGACTTACTTCATATGGTTTTGAAAATCCATTTGCGTTATAATTTTCACTGAAATGAGCATACAAATGGCTTACAAAAAAAAATGGGCTGTATAAAAAAGCCATCCCCATAGTGGTTTTAATGACCTTGTTACCATTAGGAGCTGTTTCGGGCCAAAACTGATGTTTTGCCTCATAATTAATGGTGTCTGTCTCCAAAAATTTAAATGCCAAATCTTTATGAACAAAAACAGCTGGTAAATAAGAATAATAAGAAGTTACATCCCAATTAATTAATGCATTTTCTCGCTCAGCATTTTTCCAAGGTGAAATATTAAAAATCACCAAAACTTGACACAAAAAAATTACAACTATTACAACTTTAGAATAAGAATAGTTTAGAAAGAAGTTTCTCATATTTTTTTTAGATATCCATCTCGGGAATATCTCCATCTATAATTAAATTTCCTTTTGTTGAATTTTTTATCATATCAACAGAAATTCCAGGAGCTCTTTCTATTAATTTAAAACCTCCTTCAGGTAAAATATCTAAAACAGCTAAATTTGTAACCACTTTCTTTACGCAATTCACTCCAGTTAGAGGTAATGAACATTCCTCTAGTAATTTACTTTCTCCTGCTTTATTCGTATGCATCATAGCTACAATAATATTATCTGCACTTGCCACTAAATCCATAGCACCTCCCATTCCTTTAACCATTTTTCCTGGTATTTTCCAATTAGCTATATCTCCATTATGGCTAACTTCCATAGCACCAAGCACTGTTAATTGAACATGTTGTCCGCGAATCATACTAAAACTTGTTGAGGAATCAAAATATACCGCTCCAGGAAGAGCAGTTATTGTTTGTTTTCCAGCATTTATCAAGTCTGCATCTTCCTCTCCATCAAATGGAAATGGTCCCATACCTAATATACCATTTTCGGACTGAAATTCTACATTTATTCCTTCTGGAATATGATTAGCTACCAAAGTAGGAATTCCAATACCTAAGTTTACGTACCAACCATCAGACAATTCTTTAGCAATTCTCCTAGCAATTCCATTTTTATCTAAACTCATATTAATTTCCTTTACTTATTACTGTTCGTTGCTCAATTCTTTTTTCATATTTATCGCCTTTAAATATGCGCTGCACAAATATTCCCGGAGTATGAATTTGATTGGGATCTAATTCACCGGGTTGAACTAATTCTTCAACCTCAGCTATTGTGATTTTACCCGCCATAGCCATAGGAGGGTTAAAATTTCTTGCAGTTCCCTTGTAAATTAAATTTCCTGCCGTATCTCCTTTCCATGCTTTAACAATAGCAAAGTCAGCAGTTAGAGCACTCTCCAAAATATGGGGTTTACCATTAAAATCTCTTACTTCTTTTCCCTCACCAACCTCAGTACCATATCCTGCTGGTGTAAAAAAAGCAGGAATGCCCGCTCCTCCTGCCCTACAACGTTCAGCCAAACTTCCTTGTGGAATTAAATCAACTTCTAATTCACCTGAGAGCATTTGTCTTTCAAATTCATCGTTTTCTCCAACATAAGAAGAAATCATTTTTTTTATTTGTTTTTGTTGTAGCAATAATCCTAAGCCAAAATCATCCACACCAGCATTGTTAGAAATACATGTTAAATTATTCACCTTCATCTCTACTAATGCACTTATGCAATTTTCAGGAATACCACATAATCCAAATCCACCCAACATTAAAGTCATTCCGCTTTTTATCCCCAAACAAGCTTCTTCAGCATTTTTTACTTCCTTATTTATCATTATCTATTTTTTACCAATTATCATCTTGTAAACCCCAATCATCTAGATTTTCTTGGTTATCTATTACACTATTATTAATGGATGATTTTTCACAATCCAGTGGAGAAACAATTACTGTTTCTGGCACTTCAAAATCTTCCTGTGAAATATGCAAAGAGTCATCCGCATTTATATATTTCGTGTAATAGGCAAATATAGGTAAGGCTGTGTTGGTTCCCATTCCTAAACTCAATGTTCTAAATCTTACCGACCTATCTTCAGCACCTACCCATACTCCTGTAACTAAGTCTGGGGTTAAGCCAACAAACCATCCATCGGATTGATTTTGTGTCGTGCCTGTTTTACCTGCAATGGGTTGTGCAATTCCTGCATATGGTCTCTTCTCTGTTTCTTTAGCTCTAATTCTAATGGCAGTACCTCCAACAACCGGTCTACCATTTGAATTTTTCATTGTTGGATGTTTTATTCCTCTTGTAACCAATTTCATCATTTCAAGCATAGTATGAGCAGTTTCACGATTCCATACTTGTCTAGATTCGGGTAAATGCTCATAGATAACATTTCCAAATTTATCTTCAATCCTCAATAAGTAAACTGGCTTATTGTATATGCCTTTGTTTGCAAAAGGAGCAATAGCACTAACTATATCATGAACACAAATATCAAAGACACCTAGTGCCATGGCTGGGACAGGATCAAACTTTGAGGTGTCTATACCTAGCTGAGCAACTCTATTAAAAACATTATTTATCATTGAACCTTTCTTAATAATACTAGCTGTAATATTATTCATGGAGTTAGCTAATGCAAAAGAAATGGTTGTTGGTTCTCCTGTAAATGAACTTCCAGAATTTTTTGGACACCATAATTTATTCCTAGTCTCAGTGTGTGGTACTTCAATACAATACTCAATGTCAGGGACTTCATAGCAAGGATCCACTATGCCAGACTCTAAAGCGGTGGCATAAACAAAAGGCTTGAATGTAGAACCCACTTGTCTAGTTCCTTTTTTAACCATATCATACTTAAAATGTTTAAAATTAGGACCACCCACCCAAGACTTAACATATCCGTTATGAGGATCTATTGACATCATTCCTGCTCTAAGAATGCCTTTGTAATACTTCACAGAGTCATAAGTAGATAATATCGTATCTTTTTCCTTGCTTGGATTTTGCCAATCAAAAACTTTTGTTTTATGTTTTTTATGTAAAATTTCATCTATTTCTTGCTTGGTTTTAACTGGACTAATAGTACTACAATAAGAACATTCATAGCCTTCGCTTGTTTTGCTAATATACCTACTTGGTCTTTCGCAATAACTACATGCCTTACCAACCAATTTTTTGTACGTCATTGATTGTCTTACTGCTCTGGCAATAATTGTATCAATCTGAGATTTTTTTAAATCATCAGAAAAGGGAGGGTTTTTCCACTTGGCATTATTTTTTGTAAATACTTTTTGAAGCTCGTATTGTAGATGTTGTTCCACTGCATTTTCTGCATGACGCTGAATTCTACTGTTGATAGTAGTATATATTTTTAACCCATCTGAATAAATATCGTATTTACTACCATCAGATTTGGCAATTATATAATTTCCATTTTCATCTTTTTTGGCAAATAGCCTACTTAGCTCACCTCTTAGTGTTTCTCTAAAATAAGGGGCTAATCCTGTTTGATGATCAACTCTATTGTATTCTAAACCAAGTGGAAGCTGAATTACAGAGTCAAAAACCTCTTTTGTAATGTATTCGTTTTTTAACATTTGATAAAGCACTACAGCTCTTCTCTTTGTAACAGTATCAGGTCTTCTTAAAGGGTTAAAAATAGACGGGTTTTTAGCCATTCCGACTAACATAGCAGATTCATGAAGTTCTAGCGCTGTAGTTGGTTTTCCAAAATATACTTTTGAGGCACTATTTATGCCTACAGCATTATTTAAAAAATCAAACTTGTTCAAATACATGGCAATAATCTCTTCTTTCGTATAATTCCGTTCTAATTTTGAAGCAATTATCCATTCTTTAATTTTTCTTAAAACCAATTCAAACTTAGTTAGCCTTTTACGAGGAAAAAGAAGCTTAGCTAATTGTTGAGAAATGGTTGATCCTCCACCTTTTGAATTTCCTGTGACAACCCCTTTTATAACCCTACCTAAAGCTCTTATGTCTATTCCCGAATGTTCAAAAAAACGCTCATCCTCCGTTGCAACCAATGCATGAACCAAATGTTTTGGTAAGTAGTTGAAGTGAATATTTGTTCTATTCTCATGGTAATAATTGCCAATTTCTTTTAAATCCTCACTATATATTACACTAGCTAAATTTGTTTTAGGATTCTCTAATTCTGAAATATCTGGTAAAGTTTCATCATTCGCCATGTTAACCAGAATAAGCATACCTATTGCGGGAGATAAGACAAAGACCCAAATTAAAATGCGCTTTATGACTTTTTTAAGATTCAAAGTTGAAATTTATAGTCAAATATAATGTGGTATTTATTATTGTATCTAATTTCTGATTAATTATTACAAACTATTTTTTCTAACTAAAAATTGCTTTAAGATGGTAGACAATAAAAAATTAATACATATATAATGGTTAAACATATCAATTCATTAGTATTGTAAAAAACTATTTTGAAGCAATCAAAGAAATTTTTAGTACTCACAGGAATAGCCATTCAAATGGGAGTAACTGTTTTTTTAGGCGCTTATTTGGGGAAATATCTTGACATGAAATATCCCTATTCAAAAAAATGGTTTACCATGTTGTTTACTTTATTATCTATAGGTATTTCCATCTATTTTCTATTAAGGCAACTAAAAAGAATAAATGAACAAGACCATGAAAAGTAACAAGTTCATTTTTACATTATTCATAGTTTTATCTATCACTTTTGGAATTCATATCTGGGTTACTCATGAAATGAATTTCTCCTTTAATATCTCTAAAATTGGCATCAGTTATACCATTAACTATTTTATCGCAATAGCCATTTTCAAATTGTTTACCGTATTTATAAATAAAAAAAGTGAAATACTTGGTTTCATTTTTCTATTCGGAAGCCTATTTAAATTTGTAATTTATTTTTTAGTACTTCGACCCATAATTTCAGAAACAGAATCAATTAGTAAAGTTGAATTTTCCTTTTTCTTTATTCCATATGCAATATGTCTTATTATTGAGATTTATTTTTTAGTTAATGTGTTGCGTTCTCAATAGAATCTTTTGATGAAATTTAATTTTTACAAACAATTATTTAAAATCTATTATTGAAGTCAATTTAATTTTTAGTTTTGCACAGATTTTTGAAAACTATGAATTTAGAGATGGCTAAAAAACTTGTAATCAGCGTTTTAATTGTTTTAGTAGCAAATTTCTTATGGGCCAGCGCCTCCCCTGTTAAAGACACTGTAAGTACTTACACTGCAGAAGAAAAAGCAGATCAAAAGAAATCTAAAATCAAAGAAGATATAAAACATCACTTACAGGATTCTCACGATTTCCACCTTTTTACTGACGAAACTACTGGAAAACACTACGGATTTCCACTGCCTGTTATATTATGGGATGAAGAACTGCATGTTTTTATGTCATCAGAGTTTCATCATGGAGAAAGTATTGTTCAATCAAAAGACAAATATTACGAATTACATCACGGCAAAATTCACAGAACAGACGAGAGTGGTAATATTATAGAATCTGCACATCCAATAGATTTTTCTATAACTAAAAATGTGTTCATGATTATGGTGATTTCGCTTATGCTTTTCATTATGTTATTCCGTACGAACAAGTCATATAAGAAAAGAGGGCATTTACCTAGTGGTATAGGAAGATTTATTGAGCCTATCATTTTATATGTTAGAGACGATATAGCCATTCCAAATATTGGGAAAAAACACTACAGAAAATATATGGGATTCCTATTGACAGTATTTTTCTTTGTTTGGTTGGTAAATTTATTTGGCCTTACGCCCATAGGTGTTAACATTACAAACAATATTGCTGTTACTTTTTGTTTAGCACTTCTTACCTACTTAATCACCATCTTTACCGCTAAAAAGACATACTGGTTGCATTTGATTGATCCATTGGGAAATACCATGCCATGGATTGCTAAAATTCCACTATACATATTATTGGTTCCCATTGAACTTTTAGGTACCATTATTAAGCCATTTTCTTTAATGATTCGACTTTATGCTAATATTACTGCAGGTCATATCGTTTTAATGAGTTTAATTGGAATGATGTTTGTCTTTAATAATTGGATCGGAAGTTCTCTTTCCTTTTTATTGGCATTTACACTAGGAATTTTGGAGCTCTTAGTAGCTGCATTACAAGCTTATATCTTCACTATGTTGTCCGCTGTTTACTTCGGCTCAGCTGTTGCAGAACATGAACATGATGAAGAACATTAAAAAAGAAATTATTAACCAAAAAAACACATAAATTATGGAAATTCCAGCAATTGTCGGTGCAGGTCTTGCAGTTATCGGTGTAGGAATAGGAATCGGACAAATCGGTGGAAAAGCTATGGAAGCCATGGCTCGTCAACCAGAGATGTACGGTAAACTTCAAACAGCGATGCTTATTGCAGCAGCACTTATTGAAGGAATCGGTTTTGCTGCATTATTTGCAGTATAATCTGTTCAATCAATCCGTCTGCGGTTGGCAGGCGGATTGATTATAATTTATAACTAATCAATGAACAAATGGAAAAATTAATAGAAGAATTTTCAGTAGGGTTATTTTTTTGGCAAACTGTTTTATTTATAGCATTGATTTTCTTACTAAGAAAATTTGCTTGGAAACCAATATTGAATGCCGTAATTGAAAGAGAAGAAAAAATTGAAGGAGCGCTAAAAGCTGCAGAAGAAGCAGAAAATAAAATGAAAGAATTATCTGCTAATAATGAAAAGATTTTAGCCGATGCAAGAGTTGAAAGAGAAAACATCTTAAAAGACGGAAGATCTATCAAAGAAAAAATGATAGCAGACGCTAAAAGTCAAGCCTCTACTGAAGCAGAAAAAATCATAACTTCTGCTAAAGAGCAAATCAATATTGAAAAAATGAAAGCCATGACAGAAATCAAAAATCAGGTGGCTGATATTTCGATAGAAATGGCTGAAAAAATACTTCGCACTGAACTAAAGGATGCTAAAAATCAGAAAAAACTGATTGAGGAAGCCTTAAAAAAGCAAATTAACTAACTCATGATTGCATCAAAAATCACAAGCAGGTATGCAAAAGCATTGATTGATCTTTCTAAAGAGCAAAACAATCTTGATACATGTCTGGAAGATATGAAGCTACTAAAAATTGCATGTGAAGAGAATCATGATCTTTCCTTACTTTTAAAAAGTCCTATTATTAATGCAGATAAAAAATGGGGAATACTTGAACAAATTTTTAGTAAAAAAGTATCTAAAGTTTCTTTATTATTTATTCAAATTTTAACTAGAAAAAAAAGAGAAGGACTACTACCATTAATTGCTGAAAACTTTATCCACCTCTACAAAAAATCAAAAAACATTGCTGTTGCTAAAGTGACTACAGCTAATCCTCTTGATGATCAACTTAGAAAACAAATCGTTGATTTTATGAAAGAAGGGAATAAAGAAAGCATTGAATTAAATGAAGAAATAGATGAAGCTATATTAGGTGGTGCAATCATCAAAATGGGAGACAAGCAAATTGATGGAAGTGTAAGGAGAAATTTAAAAAACCTAAAAAATACTTATAGTCAAAACTTATATATAAAAGACTTTTAAAACAAAGAACAATGGCAGAAATAAAACCAGCTGAAATATCAGCAATTTTAAGAGAACAACTTTCCGGCTTTAAATCAGAAGCCCAACTAGAGGAAGTGGGTACAGTACTTCAAATTGGTGATGGTATTGCTAGAATATATGGTCTAGGTGGAGTTCAATATGGAGAACTTATTGAATTCGAAAATGGACTACAAGGAATCGCACTAAACTTAGAGGAAGATAACGTAGGTGCCGTACTTCTTGGAGCATCAAATGACATCAAAGAAGGTGATACTGTTAAAAGAACCGGTAGAATTGCATCTGTTAAAGTAGGGGAGAAAATGCTTGGAAGAGTTGTGGATACTTTAGGAAATCCAATTGATGGTAAAGGACCTATTGAAGGAGAGCTTTTTGAAATGCCAATTGAAAGAAAAGCGCCAGGAGTTATCTACAGACAGCCAGTAAATGAACCTTTACAAACTGGAATTAAAGCAATTGATGCCATGATTCCTATTGGAAGAGGTCAAAGAGAATTAGTTATTGGTGATAGACAAACTGGGAAAACAACTGTTTGCATTGATACCATCATCAATCAAAAAGAATTTTATGACAGAGGTGAACCTGTTTTCTGTATTTATGTAGCTATAGGTCAAAAAGGATCTACCATTGCAGGAATTGTAAGCAAATTAGAAGAAGCTGGAGCTATGGATTACACTGTAATTGTTGCAGCTAACGCCTCTGATTCTGCACCAATGCAATTTTACGCTCCGTTTACAGGTGCTGCTATTGGAGAATATTTTAGAGATACTGGTCGACCAGCACTTATTATATTTGATGACTTATCAAAACAAGCTGTTGCTTATCGTGAAGTATCGTTATTATTGAGAAGACCTCCAGGGAGAGAAGCATATCCTGGAGATGTATTTTACCTTCACTCAAGATTATTAGAAAGAGCTGCAAAAATCAATAACTCTGATGATATAGCTCAGCAAATGAATGATTTACCTGAATCATTAAATGGAAAAGTAAAAGGTGGTGGATCTTTAACTGCTTTACCTATAATTGAAACACAAGCTGGTGACGTATCGGCATATATTCCAACGAATGTAATTTCAATTACTGATGGGCAAATTTTCCTAGATTCAAGTTTATTCAACTCTGGTATAAGACCAGCCATTAATGTAGGTATTTCAGTATCAAGAGTAGGTGGGTCAGCTCAAATAAAGTCCATGAAAAAAGTATCTGGTACATTGAAACTTGACCAAGCTCAATACAGAGAACTTGAAGCGTTTGCTAAGTTTGGATCTGATCTTGATCCTGCAACAATGGCTGTATTGGATAAAGGAGCAAGAAATGTTGAAATATTGAAACAAAACGAAGGATCTCCACTACCAGTTGAAGAACAAGTTGCTATAATTTATTGTGGTTCTACAGGAATTATTTCTAACATACCAACCAATAGAGTAAAAGAATTTGAAACTAACTTTTTGGAATTAATGCGTAATAAACACAGGGCAGAATTAGATGTTTTAAAATCTGGAAAACTTACAGCTGAAGTTACCGATGTGATTAAAAAGGTAGTTGCAGAAATGTCAAAATCTTACGCTGAATAATTAACCGATGGCTAATCTTAAAGAAATACGAACACGTATTAGTTCTGTAGAGTCAACCATGCAGATTACATCTGCTATGAAAATGGTTTCTGCTGCAAAATTAAAGCGTGCTCAAGATGCTATAACACAAATGAGACCTTTTGCTAAGAAGTTTAATGACATACTATTAAACGTTTCTGGGTCTGTTGACGGTGGCGAGCATCCTTTAATGAAAAAAAGTAATGGTAATAAAGTACTTTTAATTGCTTTTTCTTCCAATCGTGGTTTATGTGGTGGTTTTAATAGTAATGTTATTAAAGAAGTAAAAAGAATCGTTCAAGAAAACCCTGATAAAGAATATTCAATCTTACCTATTGGTAAAAAAGTATACGATGCTTTTAAGAAATCTTCACTAATCAATACCAACGAAAACCTTCCTAAAGAATGTGAAAAAATTTGGGATAATCTCAGTTACGAAAATGCCGTTGAAATTATCCTAGATATCATTTCCAGCTTTCAAAAAGAAGTTTTTGATGAGTCTTACATTATTTATAATTCATTTAAAAATGCTGCGATTCAAAAATTGACTAATGAAAAGTTTTTACCTGTTGAGCCTATTGAAGAGTCAACAGATGCAAAAACCGTTGATTATATCTTTGAACCAAATCAAGAAGAAATTTTAAATGAACTCATACCCAATTCTTTGAAAATAAAGTTCTATAAAGCATTATTAGATTCTTTTGCTTCTGAACATGGTGCTAGAATGACAGCCATGCATAAAGCAACAGATAATGCAACTGAAATGAAAAAGGAATTGACTCTATTCTACAATAAAGCAAGACAGGCTTCCATTACAAGTGAAATCTTGGAAATTGTTGCTGGAGCTGAAGCTCTTGGTGGTTAACAGATAACATCTTTTAAATCAAACCCTTGACTATAATCAAGGGTTTTTTTTTATTTTCACTTGGAGATGTTGAATGTTAATTTATCATTAAAAAACAGAATTTACCTGTCCATGATTGCTATGGTAGTTGTATCATTAGTAGCCATAGGAATAACAACAGTTTATTTTTTTAAACTCCAAAATGATGAGTATCACCTCAAGCGTATACAACGAAAAGAGAAGACGGTTAATTTATCTTTAGCTTATTTTTTAAGCAATCTTCAGCCAGAAGAAGTTAATGATTTTATTTCAAGAGATTTTGATTTAAAAGTGCATGAAATTGCAGAGGTAAATTCTTTAAATATTTACATCTTTAATACTAAAGGGGAGGAGTTAATAAGTACTGACCCTGCAGATTCAGTATTTAGAAACAAACATATTGACCCCTTCCTAATTCACAAAATGTCATCCTCAAATGATAGTGTGTATGTAGAAAAAAAGGAAAATGGATATATAAATTCCTACTCATTCGTGAAGAATAAAATGGGAGAAAATATGGTCATAATTAATATCCCTTATGACCCTTTAAAATATAAATCAAAAACAGAAGTTTCCTCTTTTTTAAAACGCTTATTAGAAGTCTTTTTAATATTGTTTATTGGGGCGCTTATCATCGCTTACTTTTTAAGTAGATATATCACAAAGTCCATTGAAGAGGTAAGGAAAAAAATAGAAGGAGTACAAATTAATGAAGCCAATGAGAAGTTAATTTGGAAAAAAAAGGATGAAATTGGTGTACTTGTGAGTGCATACAATAATATGATTGACAAGCTAGAAATAAGTAAAAAGAAATTAGCGCAAAATGAACGACAAAGCGCATGGCGTGAAATGGCAAAACAAATCGCTCATGAAATTAAAAATCCTTTAACCCCAATGAAATTAAGTGTTCAACACTTAAGCCGTGTTTTAAAGGTTGAAAAAGAAGAAGAGAATCAACTTAAGGAGTTTGAAGGAAAGATGATTCAACAAATTGATTTACTCTCTGAAATTGCAGACGAATTTTCAAATTTTGCTGAGCTACCTAAGGCTAAAATGAAAAGCTTAGATATATGTAATATAATTGAAAAAACAATCGGACTTTATAACCACCATAATCATATATCAATTGTTTTTAAAAACAAAGGTGTTTCACTAGTAAATGGCGATGAAAATCAACTAACAAGGGTGTTTAATAACTTACTTAAAAATAGTATTCAAGCTATTGGTAAAAAAGGAACCATTAACATCGAAGTTGACACTAAAAATGATATAACCTCTATTACCATTAACGATGATGGAGAGGGTGTTCCTGATGATATAAAAGACAAAATATTTGAACCTAAATTTACAACTAAGTCTTCTGGTAAAGGATTAGGGCTTCCCATGGTTGCTCAAATAATATCCAATCACAATGGGAATATTTTACTTGTTCAAAAAGAAACTAGAGGAGCTTGCTTTAAAATTTCATTACCAGCACATTAATAATGAGTGAAAAAATTGATGGTCTATTCTTGCGATCAACTAAATTAAAACAGCATTCATTAATTGTTGATTTATATACTTTTCAGCATGGAAGATCTTCATTTGTGTTTACACATAAAAAAAAGGCTCCTTTTATTTTTCAACCCTTTCATTTTATTTCTTTTAACTCAAAATTCAATCCAGATAAAAAAATTAATCTAGCTTATAAACAAGAGCTTATTTTTCCTGTTATTGATATAGTAAGCGATGTTCGAAAAACTGGATATGCCATTCTTCTAACAGAAATACTAAACAAATGCATAAATCATTTTGAAGAAAACCCTAATCTTTACCTTCACCTTAAAAAAATGATTGTTTCTTTTGAACATCATAGCTTTAATCCAATTTTTGGTGTTTTCTTTATTAAGGAATTAATGAATTTTTTTGGAATAAAGCCATTAGATAATTATAGTGAAGTAAATAAACACTTTAGTGTAGCTAACGGAAGGTTTCAAATTAGCGAAGATGATCTAATCCCATCAAATTTCCCAAACAAATCATTTAATCAATTATTAGGCATGAAAATTGATAGTGTTTTTTCCATGAAGTTATCTGTTGAAAAGAGAAGATCAATATTAAATGTACTTCTTCAATATTTATCATTTCATGAAATATTGAGTCATCATCAAATACAATCTATTCAAGTTTTACAATCTATTTACGATTGAGATACTATTTCATTTCATATTTTTTCTTATTGTTTTTTTTGCCTGTAACTAAAACTACAAGTCAAGAAATTAAATTATTAAATTCTTATGGTGTCCCTCTAAAAAATAAATCTGTATTAATTCATCATCATCATACTGACACTCTAATAACAAACAGAAAGGGAATAATAAAAATAAACGATAAAACAAACTTTGATTCCTTAACTGTAATTGAGCATCAAACTACAATTTCTAAAAAGACCATTTTAGCAAATGACAAAGAACTTATTATTCCTGCATATAAAAGTGGTGCTTTACCCGAATTTGAAACAAAAACCATAAATAACGCTCATATCTTAAATAGCTTAAAAGAGTTTGATCATGAAACCATTTCCAATAAGGATATCTTATCTTCTGATTTTTCTACTTCTGCAGATATTCTTTTACTTACTCACGGAGTTACCATTCAAAAAAGTCAAGGCGGTGGGGGAAGTCCAATAATAAGAGGATTTGAAGCAAATAGAATACTACTAATGGTTGACGGAGTAAGAATGAATAATGCCATTTACAGAAGTGGTCATATTCAGAATAGTTTAACTATTGACCCATTTATAATTGAGGATTGCAATGTAATTTATGGTCCTTCTGCTGTAAGTTTTGGAAGCGATGCTATTGGAGGGGTTGTGAATTATGCAACAATTAAACCCGTGGTTTCTAATAGCAAAGACTCTATTTATGAAAAGATTAGGTTTATTAGTCGATTTAATCATGGTGCTGATGAATTAACGAATCATATTGATTTTAATATTGGAAAACAAAAATGGGCTTCCTTTTCATCAATTACATTCAAACAATTTGGAGATATAACGATGGGAAATAATCGAACTCACGGATATCAAGATTGGGGGAAAGTATATCATTATGTAGATAACCAATTTGGTTTTGATAGTTTGATAACCAATTTTAACCCTAATAAGCAAGTTGGGGTGGGTTATGATCAAATTGATTTAACTCAAAAAATCTTATTTAAACCAAATCAGCAACTAGAAATAATGCTTAATTCACAATGGAGTTCATCTACAGAAATTCAACGATTTGATCAACTTAATAACTATACTTCAAGCGAAACACCTCAATTTGCACAATGGGTATATGGACCTCAAAAAAGATGGATGAACTCCATAAATTTTAATTGGAATAAACCCCTCATATTTTTTGATGAGTTAAATGGAACCGCATCTTACCAACAAGTTGAAGAGTCCAGATACGTGCGTTTATTTAATTCGGAAATACAAGAAAACAATATTGAAAATATTCAAATTTCTGGTTTTACAATAAATGCCAATAAATTCTTCTTAGATAACCTTACGCTGTCTTACGGAGGAGAATTATATGTTAATAGTCTTAATAGTGTAGGACAGCAAAAAAACATAAACACTAATTTAATTACCCCTCACTTCTCAAGATATCCTAGTGGTGGAAGTAATATGTTCATGCAAGGTTATTATTCCATGTTGAGGTGGCAAAAAGAGAAATATAGCTTAGTGTCTGGTATTAGATCTTCTATTAACAATGTTTTTGGTCAATTTAATGACTCTTTATTAACTAATTCGTTTGATGATATCAATACAACCAATCAATCATTAAATGGGTCAATTCATTTTAGCTATTATCCTAATGAAAAAACAAAATATAATGTAGCTATAAGCACGGGGTTTAGAACCCCAAACATCGATGATTTAGGTAAAGTCTTTATTAAAGATTTTTTTATTACTGTACCTAACAATAATTTAATTCCGGAGTATGCCTACAATGGAACTATTGGCATTATTAAATCTTTAAAACTATCTAGTTGGGGAAATATCAATATAAGACTAACTGGTTTTGGAACTCTTTTAGACAACATGATAATAAAAGAAGATTATTATCTAAATGGAAGCCCAACAGTAAATTGGAATGGAGAAAATTATGTTGTAATTGCAAACCAAAATGAAGAAAGTGGGCTGGTTTATGGATTTAATCATGCCTTAGCTATTTCTGTAAAATCATTCCAACTCCAATATGCTTTAAACTATACAAAAGGGTTTATAACATCAAACTTAAATCCTATTGGTCATATTCCACCATTAACAGGAAATATCTACTTAAAATACGATAAACGTAAATATTCATTTTCGTTATTTTCTTTTTTCAATGGAACAAAAAAAATAGATGCTTTTGGGACCGGAAATGTAGATAATCCTTTGGAAGCTACGCCAGAAGGATATCCTTCATGGTACACTTTAAATGCTAAATTTTCTTTAAAAATAAATACACAAATTAAATTAGCTATGAGTGTAAATAATCTATTAGATGTCCATTACAAAACATTTGCTTCTGGTATAAGCGCTCCAGGAAGAAACTATTGTTTGACTTTAAGGTTAATCCACTAAGTTTATCTCTGACTTATAGTTTAGAGGTGTAATTGGACAATCCTTTTTTACCGCCAAAACAACAGATGTTTGCATTTGACCAATTTCTTCTATTTGACCCAGTTTTTCTTCTAAAACAATATCAAAAGAGGGAATGTCCTTGGTAATAATTCGCAACTGATAATCGAAATTTCCTGTTAATTGTAAACACTCTACAACTTCATCAATCTGGTTAATTCGATCCATAAAATTCACAACTGCCGTACTTTTTTGTCTGATTAAAGATAATTGTACTAAAGCCATAAACCCCAGTCCTAGTTTGCCATTGTTTACTTTTGCATGGTAACTGGAAATTATACCTAACTTTTCTAATTTTTGAACTCTACCCAGTGTTGGCGCTGCTGATAAACCAACAATTTTACTAAGCTCTATATTGGTTATCTTACTGTTTTCTTGTAAAGCCCTTAAAATTTTTAAATCTATAATATCTAATTTCATTCTTTGTGAATTTCGGAATAAAAATACGCTTTATACGGGTTTTACAAAATAATATTTCAATAAAAAATTGAAAATAATACTGGTCTCGATGGTGAAGCGTCATTTTTTAGATTAGAAATTGATAAGTTTAGAAGGTAAAGGTCATCTGTTACGTCATCTGGTACTCCAATAAATTCAGTTATAGTTCTTTCCATGTCAATGGAAGAAGGATAATCCCAAAAAGCCTTGTGTGCTAATAACAAGCCCTCATCAAATTCTTTATCTACAGATGGTTGATCGATTAATAAATGTTTAATTCCGATCTTTCTAAGATAAGCTGTAGTTTCTTCATGCAAGTATGGCCAATTTGTATTGTCGTAATTTTTAGTATTTAAGGATTTATAATGATGTTGTGTTTTAATTACTATTGCTTCTGCTAATGGATTAATTTTTCCTTCTATTTGTGATTTTAAAATACATAAGTCACCTTCTAGATAAGGTTTTTTATTTGATGATTTAAGACGAATTGGCTCAATTGTTATGAGCTGTGCTAAAAAATGAAATTGATTTAACACAGAAATTACTGGCACCGCTTCTTTTGAAATGTGTCCAACAGACTCCGTGTGAGTCATGTTGGCATGAGGGTTAATATTAAGTTCTTTGAAATTTACAGCTCCCCCTTCTGCCACACTTCCAACAAAACCTTCACCTCTTATAATATTGGTTTTCATTTCAGAGGCATACCAAGCTTTGAAACTTGTGTCTTCTCTGGTAATAAGTGATATATCAATGGGGTTGCTTAAATCAGCCTTTGCATTTTTTTGACCTACTTTAAAATTAACAATCATCAATTCAAAATAAATAATTCTCTTGAAACATACTCTGATAAAAGCCATTTTTCTTTTCTCAAAGAAATTATAGGACCCTCTTTAGCTAAAAATTTATCATCAATAAATTCTTGTATTTTAAGCTTTATTTTATCCTGCTGATTGGACTCAATTAAAGGCAAAGCTTCTTCTATGTTTACCCCTTCTTTAGTGCGTAAACCAAGCATAATTAATTCGTTAAAATGATCAATACTGGATAGTTTTTCTTGTTCTTGATTCAATTTACCTTGTTGTAATTGTTTTATATATGCTGCATTATTAGAGATGTTCCATTTTCTTATTGGATAATTATAGGAGTGAGCTGATGGGCCTAAACCTACATATTGCTGCCTTTTCCAATAATTAGTATTGTGTTTGGAAGCTTTTCCGTTTAAAGAAAAATTGGAAATCTCATAATGATCATACCCTTTCTGCTCTAGAGTTTGGGTAATTAATTTGAATTCTTCCTCACTTTTTAAGTCAGTAAGTTCTGCTAATTTTTCTTGTTTTTTTAACCATCCAAAATAGGTTTTTTCTTCAATAGTGAAATGATAGCATGAAATATGAAAAGGAGAATTATTTAAAAGTTGATGAAGTTCGTTAGAAATATTTCTTTTAGGAAAATTAGGTACCCCATAAATGAAATCTACGCTAATGTTTTCAATTCCTAATTCTTGAGCTTTATTTATAGCTGTTATTGCTTTTTTGCTTGAGTGATTTCTATTCATCCAACTCAATATTTTATCATCTAATGATTGGACCCCAATGCTTAATCTATTGATGCCTAACTTTTGATATCCTCTTAGTAGTTCTACTGTAATATCCTCAGGGTTAACTTCAATGGTAACTTCTTGAATTTGTGATGAATCTACATAGATAAAAATTTGATTCATGATTTTTTCTAATTCTCTAAGCGTTAACAACGAAGGTGTTCCTCCTCCAAAATATATACTATTAAATGCTCCCGAAAACTCTTTTTTTCTCAGTTTAATTTCTTCACAAATAGCGTTCGTTAAAGTTGATTTATTTGACAATTTTGTAGAAAAGTGAAAGTCGCAATAATGACATGCTTTTGTACAAAAAGGAATATGAATATAAATACCCGACAAAACTATTTTAACTAATATTGAAAATTAATATCGTAATTTTACGACAAATTAAAACTAATGATTAAAGCTGTCTTCAATAAAAACATAAATATTCAACTACCTCCAGAAGAGTTATCAGGTTTTCATGTAGAAAGTATAGATGTTGACGAACAAAGTGTGTCTTTAAGAATAAATGGAAATAAATACCAGTGCAGAATCTTAAAAAAATACCCTGAAGACAATACCTACTTTATTAAAGTTAATGGAAAACTTATTGCATTAGAAAAGAAACACCATTATGATGAAGCTGTTTCTAAGATTAGTAAATACACTAAAAGCGATCAAAAAATCAACAAGTTGCTTTCACCAATGCCAGGACTTATATTGGAGATTCAAACTACTGTTGGAAGTGAAGTTAAAAAAGATGAACCATTAATGATTTTAGAAGCTATGAAAATGGAAAATGTCCTTTGTTCTCCTGTTGATGGTGTAATTGAAGAAATAGTTGTAACTCCTAAACAAACTGTTGAAAAAAATAGTGTCCTTATTAAATTTAAAGCATGAAAAGAATTTTAATATTTCCAATAGTATTTTTCTTAATTGGATGTTCATCTCCCGAAGCAGAAACTGTTAATGTAACAGTGCCTGAAAAACAAACTGTTATTGAAGATCACGAGTATAAACTTGGCGAAGTCATGGTAAAATGGACAGCGTTTAAACATGCTGCTAAAGCTCAAGTTGGTGGTAAGTTTAATTCTGATTCCATTAAAGTATCAGGGTTTAACCCAAGTACCAATCTTTCTGAAGCCATCAATGGTCTTTCTTTTGCAATTCCTACCTCAACTACAAGCACTGGTGATAAGACAAGAGATTATAAAATAATTACCTCTTTTTTCAATACCATGTCCAACACAAAAGATATAACTGGAACCATAATAGATTTAAAAGACAATGGTTCTGGGTTACTTTCATTAAATATGAATGACCAATCCATTGAAAAAGACTTTAGCTGGGAATTGGATGAAAACAGCTATGAAATTTATATTAAAACTTCTATTAATGTACTTGATTGGGGTGCTGAAGCTGCACTCAACGCGCTAAATGAAGTTTGTTTAGAACAGCACACAGGGCCAGATGGCGTTAATAAACTTTGGCCAGATGTAGATATTACAGTAATAGCAGCGTTATAGTTTATCTATATTTTTAATAATATACTTTCCAAGTATATCATATTCAATATTTACATAATCCCCTGCTTTAATTTCTTTAAAGTTGGTATGAGAAAAAGTATATGGAATGATGGCTACCTCAACATGCTTATCCTCTGTTTTAGTTACGGTAAGACTTACTCCGTTAATACATATGGATCCTTTATGAACAACTAATCTGTCTACTTCGTCAGTGCCCAAAAATAAAAACCTCCAACTACCTTCTTCCTCAGTTATTTTTATGCATTTAGCTACATCATCAACGTGTCCTTGAACCATATGCCCATCCAATCTTCCACCTACTTTTAAACACCTTTCCAAATTAACTAAGCTTCCTACGTTTAATTGATTCAAATTAGAAATAGATAATGTTTCTGCAATAGCCGTAACTTTATGCCAATTGTCATTTTGCTCAACAACCGTCAGACATACTCCATTGTGGGAAACACTTTGATCAATTTTCAACTCATTTGAAATGGGGGACTCTACAACAATATGTAGATTGCCATCATCTTGATTTAGTTCAATTACTTTTCCAATGGTTTCAATTATTCCAGTAAACATTAATTTTGATTTTCGTAGTCTTTAAATAAATGTAAAAAACCATTCATGTCGTTTTTCACAATACCTTGAAGTCTTAAAGCCTCAATAGTGCAATTGTAATAATAAACACCCGAAGGGCTGGCTAGTCCACTTTCTAAATTAATTCCGTCCCACGAAAATAATGGATTAGTGGTGTTAAAAACCTCAAGCCCCCATCTGTTAAAGATGGACATGTCAATAGCATTAATATATCTAATGGGCATCAATGCTTGAAAAGCATCATTATTGCCATCATTATTTGGAGTAAATACATTGGGAAGCACAAATTCTGGACAATTGTCAAAGCAAATTGTATCACTTGGGGTACTCTCATTGTTGTATTGAGCCGAATCAATAGCCGTTACATAATAACATCCTGCAACAGAAGGTTGACCGTTATACATGTATTGATGTTCAAATGTGGTGTCAGTAATAGCATTAAATGTTTGTAATAAAGAAAAATTACTGTCTAAAAATGGTTGAAAATAAAGGCGGTAGGAAACTGCATCATCAGCACCATGATTATTGGGGTTTGTCCATTGAAAAGAATTAATGCCTGATTCACAATTTTCAATGCTTTGAAAAACTAAATTTCCATTTACATCAATCATGCTATTACTGTCTAAATTAGTACTAATATCTGGTGGTGGTGGTGGTGTGAAATCAAATGGTATATCACAAACTTTTTGTGATAAATTAATAATTGGACTATTGAGCGTAACATACATGGGATTACCCGAACTCTTAATGTAATAGCAATACTCTTTTAAATTGATGAGCCCAGAGTCTAAATAATAAGCGGTAACTGTTGAGTCAATTAATGTGTAATTTCCATTGATGCTGTCAGATCTAAAAATGTAATACATACTATTTTGCCATGGCACATCATAAGTCCAAAATAACTCTATTTGATTGTCATTTGGAACAGAATATAAATGGATACTGCTTGCAAGGTAGGTTGTCCCTAATAAAGTGTCCAACCCATTAAATTGATAGTAAATACCCACGCTGTAAAAACGATTCGTATCTGTAGTGTTAGTGATATAAGAGATGGAGGAGTCTAAATTTTGTATAACACTTGAAGAATTACCTTGATATATTGCTTGACCTTGACTATTAAAAACTTTGTAAAAATATGGCGGGGCATATACAGATGTATCTAAATCAAAAGGATGATACCAAACTATAGAATCTACACCATTGGTATTATCTGTTTCAACAACAGTAATATTATTCAAAATTGGAATCTCATTTTTAATAGTGACACATGATGTGTCTGTAGGGCAACTCTCTACTTGATCATAATCATACATAGCAGACACCACATAACAATACTTTTGATCAATAGCTATATTGTTATTATCAATATAAGTCGTGTCATTTATTGAATTAATTTGATGGATAAGTGTCATGCCTAAATTCCCTGTTATATTAGGGTTATCACAACAATTAACTAAAGAGGATGATGTTCCAGATTTGCGGTAAATTTTATAACCAGTTGCGTTATTACATATTGGTTTATTCCAAGATAAATACACCGAATTACCAACAGCATTTATGCTAAGTCCATCTAGTTTTGGTGGCCTTACCTTAATATTAAATGATTCAAAATCAGATAAAGATGGAGTGCCATCATCTGTCAGTTGAATATTAATTAAATAAGGAGCTAATTGAATATGACTACATTGTGTTTTCCAATTCACAATAGCATTGGCATAACCATTGCCATTGGTAAAAGAAAATGTAGCAGGAGAAATAGGTAAATTAAATGGAAGTCCACTTTCAGAAATTTCTAGAAAATCTTGATTTGGATCATTACCATAAATAATAAAATTTAAAGTGTCATTAACATTAACACATTTATCAGGCACTGGAGTAATTGCTGGCGGATTATTTGGACATTGTGCAGAAACAGATAGTTGTATATCCCTAATGACATACCCTACCTCAAAACCGTTCCTCCACTCTTTAATTTTTATGGTAAAATTATATTCCCCTTGCATCATTGGATTATTCCAAAATACAGTTCCAGAAGATGGGTCTATACCAAAAGCTGAACTTGAATTTTGAGGAGTTAAATTAGGTATGGTATACACGGTATTTGCTAATGGAATAGCTCCTTGCCCCAGTGGCGAAACTAATTCATAAGACAAAGAGTCACCGTCAGGGTCATATCCCATGGGGTTATATGTGTATGGCTTATTAACACAGGCTATTTCTGGACAAGGGCATTCGTCAAACTGAATAGAACTATTGGGACCCAAAAAAGCAGAAATGTTTATTACTGTCTTTAATGCAAATACAATTTGGTCACTTGAATTAATATTTATAATTCCAGCATTTCGATTGGGGTCTTCAACTGTTATAGTATGTGTTCCTGGAGATGAAAAAGTGTGTGTTCCTGTGTATTTGTTTTTTTTAAACTGTCCAGCCAACACTTGAGATGTACGCTGAAAAGTATCCGAAACGGCATATGAAGTACCTAAATCAAAATCTATTTTCAACTCTTCTCTATCTGGGTTTTGATTCCCCCCTATACCTGGATCAGTACATGTCGTTATGGTTATTTCATAAGTTAATCCTCCTAAATGGATATATGTTATTTCACCCCCTCTGTTATGCGATGCCCATAAATTAAGAGGTAAAAGAAAAATACATATGTAAACTAAGCGATGTAACACAACTTGGCAAAAATACTCAATTCGAGATTAAAGTTAATTGTTGTATAGTTCATAATTTGACTTCATGCGATATATTTGAATAATATTTTTTATGCATGGAAAAACAAATTATTGTTGGAATTACAATTGGAGATCCAAACGGAATAGGTCCTGAAATTATTATCAAAACATTCAAAGATAATCGATTATTAGATTTTATTACCCCTGTTATTTTCTCTCCCAAGAATATTATAAAAGACTATGTAAACTTATTACCCTTTTCTATAGACTATAAGGTTATTAGCGACCATAAAAACATTAAAAATGGACATCTCTATGTTGTTGATATCCCAGATAAATCTTTTAAAATAAATCCGGGAAATAACTGTAAAGAAGCAGGTGAAATTTCATTCAAATCTTTAGAATTAGCCACGCAATCGATGATTAAAAACCAATTGGATGTTGTAATAACTGCCCCCATAAATAAAAGTAATATTCAAAATAAATCATTTGATTTCAAAGGACATACGGAGTATTTTACCTCATTAGCTAATGTTGAACATTCGCTTATGCTCATGGTACATCAAGACTTAAGAGTAGCATTGGTGACAAATCACCTCCCTTTAAAAAACATCTCTAATGCACTTAATGATACTTTAATTAAAGAAAAAGCAAAACTTTTTAATAATTCATTAATTAAAGATTTTGGTATTCAACGTCCCAAAATAGCACTGCTTGGCTTAAATCCACATTGCAGTGATGACGGATTAATTGGAAATGAAGAGAAGGATATTATAATTCCTGCCATTGAACAACTAAATAAAGAAGGTTTACTAGTGTATGGACCTTTTCCAACCGATGGTTTTTTTGCTAATGGAGCATATCAAAAATTTGATGGTGTTCTTGCCATGTATCATGACCAAGGATTAGCTCCATTTAAAATAATAAGTCAAAATCAGGGAGTTAATTTTACAGCTGGATTACCAATTATTAGAACCTCTCCGGACCATGGAACAGCATACAATATTGCTGGAAATGGCATAGCAGATGAAAATTCATTCAGAAATGCCATTTATACTGCTATTGATATCTACAATAAGAGGGGTAACTAAAGTCTGTTTATCTTCCTCCGCTTTTCACTTTTGTTGATGTAGCCCTAGTTGAGGTTTTAATTACCGTACTAGACTTAGATGAAGTTTTAAATGATCTTGATGAACTCGAACTACTACTTGAGCTTGATTTAGATGAACTCGAACTACTGCTTGAGCTTGATGAGCTTGAGCTATTATTAGATTTTTCTTCTTTATAGGTATTTGTATTTTCAGGAGTTGAATAATTATCCTCTTTATTAAAAATAGGACTTGTGAAAAAATTATTTGAATTGGTATTTTTATCCTCATCCTTGTAATTGCTCTTTTGACTGCCTGAACCTTTTTCCTCTTCCTTATCATAATAAGAATTACTGTTATTTTTATTTGATGAGTTTGAACTGTTATTTGTTGGGGCAATATAATAATCAGACTTTTGTCCTTGTGGTTCCTCTTCTAACTCTGAATATCCATAAATAAAGAAAATCTTTTTACTAACTGCACCAAATGCATTGGTAATGCTCATCGTAAGCGAGGTTACTTTATTTCTCTCCAAGTTCAATTTACCTACTATAGATCCATTTGATGGTATATATTTAATTCTAGCTGCATCTGATGGCGATGTGGAAAATTCAAACTTAGATGATTTATCATCATGATTAACATAACCATCAATGCTTATTAAATTGCTACTAACTTTAATTGGACTGTTAAAACTAGAATACCCATTATACTTACGCACTTTTATTACTGGAGGTGGGCCCTCTTTAATAATTTCAATAGATTTACTATGTCCTCCTGCCTTATTTAAGGCTTGTATTTCAAATTGATTTACGCCATTTTGAAGTGCAGCGTCAATCGTTATTTTTTTACTTACATGATCAAAATTAAAGCTTTGTGCATTACCGTTCAATACTACATTAATTTGGTTTTTATTTGAAATATTTTGAATTACTCCTGTTATTTTAGCTGTACTAGAAGATGTTTTATTGATGCTATTGTTATGAGATGATAGTATTATTTCAGGTTTTGAAACAGCATTGATGTATTCTATTTTTTTACTTGTTGATACTGGATTACAACCATTATCTGCTTTTACAACAAGGCTGTTTAAACCTAGATTACAGCTTAATAATGCATTTAAATCTCCTGAACTTGGGTCAAATGTGAATTGTTGAGCAATTCCATTCAGTAAAAGTTGTACTTGATTTTGCTTAGAAACCCCCTTAAGGTTAAGTGATACAAGTTGATCTTTATGGTTAGTTATCAACTTGTTTTGATTAGAATTAGGGCTAATCCAGTTAATAACTGGGTCTTGACAAGTAACTTTATTTCCAAAGTTAAATGTTACTGTTTCTGTTACAATTCCACATGTATTGTAGGCTATTATTTCATAAGAATGAGATCCTGGAGTGAGGTTAATCATGGTTGAAAAATCTCCTGTATTCACATTAAAGTTATAGCCTTGTATGTCATTGCCATTTTCTTTAAATCTAATGGTTTGAGTATTGATGATTTTAGCCATTATGGAAGCTTTATTATTGTTGGTGTTAACAATATTTGTAGTTGGGTTTACCATCTGTATTGCTGGATTGTCACACTCTCTTTGAATATGATTCAATACTATGGTTTTTTGAGCTGTTCCAACGTCATTAAAAGCTTGTACATTAAAAGTGTTTGCTCCTGGATTTAATTGAACTTCGCATTGAAAATTAATGGAAGAAGGGTTGAATAGAAACTTTTTTGAAACCGCATTATTAATAAGAGCTGTAGCATTTTCATATTTATCTACATGTTCAATAGTTCCTTGAATTAACACAAGATTATTAGCCGTAGTAAAATTGTTTTCTTGAGGATAAGTAATGGTGATAACTGGTGGAGAAAGTAACTGAACTTTTTGGTATTCTATGTTGACATTATCGTTATCAGAACCAAAGTCATTTTTACCAACAACATACAAGTTGTTTTTCCCTTCTTTTAAATTTAGATTGACCTCTAAAATTTTGCTTGTCGGATCAAATGAAAAATTGGTAATGATCTTGTTATTTAATTTAACTGTAACATCAGACCTATTATCAACCCTTAATAATAATGCTTTTGCATTTATATTTTCGTGTTGAGTAACAAAAGGATCTGTAGATGGTGTCGTTATTGATACATCTGGTGGAAGTTGATTTGATAGGTCTTGGTGGATAATTACAACTCCATCATCATCCATACTGTAATCATTTTGAACTTTTACAAATACTTCATTTGGGCCCTGATGCAAAGTAGCTGTAAATTTAATTTCTCCAGAACTTGGGAAAAAATCATAGGTTACTGATTGTTGGTTCACCAATACTTGTTTGATTTCTTGCATTGATTTCACGTTGGAAACTGCTACTACATTATATTGTTGATCTTGAGTTGTGATGTTGTTTGTAGCTGGGTTCGTAATTTTAACAGATAATGGTTCTGGAGTATTTAGTATAATTTCTCTCTTTGAACTATCTCTACCATATTCATTTATCCCTTTTATAAGAATTTCATTTGTTCCTTCTTTTAGGGTAACATTTGAAGAAAATAATTTTGTTGATGTGTTAAATAGAAACGATGTTGATTGTTTGCCATCTACATAATATTCAACATCTGATTTCTTATTAACATTTAAAACATATGCTTTAATAGGAATATTCTTGTGCTGTGTTTGTGTTTGATAATTAAGCGGATTAGTAATGTCAACAACAGGTGGAGTACCCAATATTTTTCTTGCATAAATAATAATGGTCTCATCTTGATCAAAACCATAATTATTGGTTGCGCTAATCTCAATTACATTTTGTCCTGGACTCAGTTCCAATTTATAAAAAATACGAGAACTGTTTTTGTCAAATGAATAGTCACTACTTGAAACAACATCACCATTATTGTTAATTACTATCTGAGATTTTGAATTTACATTATAAGCCCTTGCCTTCAGATAAAACAAACTTCCATGAACTTCCATATTGGTGTGAGATGGATTTGTAATATTGACTACCGGTGGAAGTCCATTGCTGTTGTAATGAACATCATCAGTAGTTGTTGTAGGTGTATTGTTAGTATTGCTAACATTAGTGCTTGTTGCAGGATTTGTAGATGGTGAAGTTGGTTCATTATTCGATTCATCTTCATCATAGTATTGATTAGATTCTCTGGAGTGTTTATTTCTCAAATCAAAATTTAGTCGAATAGCTGTGTAGTGATAACGATCATTTAAATTATCGTAATTAAAACCATTTATGTCACTGGTTAGGGCATAGGTGATTTTATGTTCAAACCCCATAGAGAAGTAAGGGTTTATTTGATATCCAATGCCAATTCCCAATGAGGGCATAAATTTTAATTGATTGGGTAAGATAACCGTCTCAAATTCTAAGTCACTTATTTGCTTTATCTCTCTTGCAGATTTTCTATCGTTACCTTGTATGGTATTGAAATTTGGGATACTGCTGTAATTATAAGGGTTTTGTCCATTTAAATAGTCTGCTTTTACCCTGTAATCCGTAATACCAAGCCCTCCAAAACCGTACAATAAAATACCTGTTTGTTCTCTTAATTTATGCAATGAAAGAACCCCTTCCAAGCTAAATTCGTTTAAATCCATTCTATAATTTCTAAAAACTTCGGCTGAAATATAATTTTGAAAACTTGGGTTAATTGAATCAACTATACTTGTTTTTGTTGCCCAACCATAGTTAATTCCTCTCAAATACCTAAATCTTAAATCCAATGCAAAAAACCTATTACCAGGAAAATAGGCCACAGTTTTACCGAAAGTAAATCCACCCCTAACAGATGTAAAGGGTTGTGCATAATTGGTGTCATTACCTAACATGACCAATTCTTTATTTTGCCATGTACCACCAGTATTAATACCTAAGTTCCAGCCACTATCGTCAATGTAATTTACATGTTGAGTAAAAGTTTCTTTTGAAAAGAATAATGTAGCTATAATTAAAATGCGTAGAATTGATTTCATATCCGAAATTTACAATTATTTAACATATACCGTGCCAATTTATTTTTTTTAGATTAGCAGCGTATTATTTATCCTATAGTTTAAACTACTTTTACAAAGTTATGTTACAAAAACATAGTTTATTATACTTCATTTTTTTAATCGTCTTTTGCGCTAATGCTTTAGGTCAAACTAATTCTAATGATTATTGTGAAAATGCAACAGCTTTATGCTTTAATGAAACTATAAAATCGACTAATTTCAATGCAACAATTAATCCATGTGATAACTGCAGTGACTGGATAGGAACTAATGGCTGTTTTGAACTAAACAACAGTGTTTGGTTTAACTTTATAACGAACACTAATGGTGGTTCAGCTACTATTAAAATTTTAAACATAAACTGTAGTAGTGATACCAATAGCAACTATTTTAATGAACTAGAAGCTGTTGTGCTAAGTGCTGACACCAACTGTGTTCATACTACTTACGAATTCGTTTCTGCTTGTGTGTCCAATAATGACCAAATATTGATTGATCTCCAAAACTTAGCAGCTGAGCAAGAATACTTTGTACTAATTGATGGTGGAACAGACATAAATGATAGCACTATTTTTCCTGCAGAATGCGAATTTGAAATAAAAGCCTATGGTAGTGCAATTGACCCCTTAATAAACGCTGGTAATGATATTTATACTGCTCCAAATACAGACACACCTTTAAATGGGTCTGGCTATGGAAACCCTTCTTGGTTTCCAGATTATTATATTACCAATACTTCCATTTTTAACCCTATTGTCTTTTTAGACTTAACAACTACCTATGAATTAACCATAACCCAAAATAATGGATGTGAATTTAATGATCAAGTCACTGTTTATGTTCAAGAACCGCTTGAGGTGTTCAATACCATAACACCAAATGGGGATGGATTTAACGACCAATGGGTTATCAAAAACATTGAAAGTTACCCATTATGCCGAGTAAGTATATTTAGTAGATGGGGGCAACGTGTTTTTTACAATATTGGTTATCCCGATAGTAGAAAGTGGGATGGCACCTACAATGGACAACACCTGCCAGCTGATACTTATTATTACACGATAGAAACTGGGTCGATTATTGGTGAATCTACCTATAGTGGCTATATAAACTTAATTAGATAATTTATGGTAAGGTTGATTTTTAAAAATACCCTAAGATTATCTTTTGCTTTATTAATATGCCATTGTGTAAATGGTCAGCAAGTCACACAATTCACCCATTTTGTTGCCAATGCAGCATTTTACAATCCTGCTATTGTTGGGGGGCAAGATTGTATGCTTATAAAATCTGGACACCGAAATCAGTGGGTTGGATTTGAAGGTGCTCCAAAATCAACTTTTTTAAGCGTGTCATCATCTTTAAAAAGTCCAAATTCATTTAACAATAGTACCCATGTGGGTGTAGGGGGATATTTCCAAAATGAAACTCATGGTTCATTTAAAAAAACCACATTCAATGCGTCCTATGCCTACTCATTTTTAATTACCCAAAAATTATCCCTGGCTTTTGGTGCTTATTTAGGAGTACAACAATTGGCCATTGACGCAGGTACAATAAATTTATTTCAAAGCAATGATCCCATTATAAATGGTACACAAAAAATATTACTAATCCCTGACGCTGGTGCTGGGTTATTTATAAAAAATAAGGATTGGTATGTTGGTTACAGCTTAAAAAACATGATAATGAATAATTGGGAAAATCTAATTGAGAGTAATCAATCTAAATTGCAAATTCACCATTTTTTAATGGCAGGTAAAAGGTTTTATGGCGAAAAAATTAACCTTATACCGAATGTACTCTTCAAATACTCGAATAATAGTATTCCCTCAGCGGATATTAACTTAAATATGGAATTTGCAAAAGTGGTCAATTTTGGAATCTCATGGAGAAATATGGATGCCCTATCAACATTGTTTCGTATCAATATTCTTAATCGATTTCATATTTATTATGCATATGATATTACCACATCTAAAATTCAACTTTCCAGTAATAATACTCATGAGTTCATAATTGGATTTAAAAGTTGTCCAGGGCAAAACAAAAACAATCCTATTTGTCCATTATTTTACTGATTTAGTGTTAAAATCCTTAACATTCATCATTTAATAACGTGTTTTAGGCAACTTTTACTTCTTTATTTACGTCTTTTTATATATTTTCAACAATGATTGTTATTTTTCAACAAAATATGGGAACATATTTCCTTTTTTTGCGTAAAGGGTAAACTTATTTGAATTCAAAGTGTTTAGGA
>CAJWIX010000012.1 GCA_913042175.1 uncultured Flavobacteriales bacterium | reverse complement strand
ATACGAGCTAAAGCATCAAAAACTAAACTTAAAAGAAGAAATTAAGCGATATTACCTAACACTTGACGCTCAAAAAATCCTTATGCCAGATCGGATAAAGTTCATGTATGGCTACATGAAAAGAGATGATTGGCTCTCTAACTATCAACATGAGTGGGGTATTAAAAGAGCTTTAAATGGCATTGGTCGTAGAATTGGATACTCTAATCAATTAGAAAACAGTTTTAGTTTAGTATCTATTAATAGAAAAAAATTCATGAAAGAATTTGAAACATTCTTCCATGATATTAAAAAAGAGCTTGGTTCTTAATGAATTGTATAAACTGTTAAAGGCTTAGGTTGTCTCTAAAACCATTATTTATTACATTTAAAGATAAAAAAATTAAAATGCAAATAAAAGCTCCATTTAACCTATACAAGTGGATAGAGGATAATAAAGATTTGTTGAAACCACCTGTAGGAAATAAGAATTTATATGTAGAGTCAGGCGATTACATTGTTATGATTGTTGGTGGACCAAATGCCAGAAAAGATTATCATTACAACGAGACGGAAGAGCTATTTTTCCAAATAGAAGGAGATATTTTAGTAAAAACGCAACAAAATGGAAAATGCGTAGATGTACCTATTAAGGCTGGAGAGATGTTTTTATTACCTGCTAAAATACCTCACTCACCTATAAGGCCAGCTAATTCTGTAGGCTTGGTAATAGAGAGAAAAAGAAAGCCTCATCATAAAGATGGTTTAATGTGGTTTTCTGATAAAGAAAATGCTCTATTGTATGAAGAGTATTTTCATTTAACCAATATCGAAAAAGACTTTTTGCCCATTTTTAAAAAGTTTTATAGTGATGAAAAGTTAAGGACTTGTCCAATTTCAGGAGAAGTCATGGAAGTGGATAAAAGATTTGCTGAAGATTAATTTTATTTAGCTACGCAAACAAACCCAACTTTTTTATGCTGAGTGTTGTTGTAATCTGAATATCTAATTTCCCAACTATAGCCATCTATTTGAGATAATTTCCCTTTATAGTAGCCATCCCAATAGTCGGTCATTACGTTTGTGTAATAAATTTCTTCTCCCCATCGGTTGTAAATCCACAATTGAAATTCGTTAATGTTTTCTCCTTTTATCTCAAAAAAATCGTTTACTCCGTCATTATTTGGGGTGAAAGTATTGGGTACATATAGTATTCCTTCCATATTAACTTGAACGGTATCTGTTGCACTACAACCTAGTGAATCTGTAGCATGTAGTACATAGTAAGTGTTTTCAGGTGTAGTAATTTGGGGATTAAGACAATTTGTACAGGATAAAAACTGAGTTCCCTCCCAGTAATAGATAGGTGCATCTGTATTTCCTGACAAGGAAACTTCCTCTCCAAACTGTATCCAAAGATCTTGACCAGCACTTACAAAAGGGATGGGATTAACATTGACATCAACACTAAAGGTGTCAGCACATCCAAAAGCATTTTCTACAATAACTTGATAATTTGTCGTAGTTGTTGGAAATGCAAAGGTGCAACAACTGTCTGGATGAGAAAGGCTGTAAGAAGGGAACCAAAAATAATTTACACCATCTTCTGCATATAAATAAGTAGTATCACCAGGACAAATGGTGGAATTACCAAAAGCTTGTCCTGAGTATCCAAATACAAGCACCTGAACGGAATCTGTTAACGAACCACATGCATTGGTTGAAGTAAAATAGTATAGTTGATTACTGTCCGTGAAACTAATGGCAGCTGAGGCAGAAGAAGTAATAAGATTATTGTTAGGATACCAAATGGCATTATCAATATTGCCGGGATCCAACAGAACAGAATCTCCTTGACATAAATTTACAGAATCTTCCATGATAGGAGAGGGAATAGACTGGTCAACTTGAATGAATACTGAATCTTGAAAGATACATCCATTAGGGCTCGTTATTTCCACAAAATAATATTGATTGTTTTGTGGATAGACTATGGGGTTTGCACTATCCGGATTCATTAAGAAATTCCCTATCCATCGATATTCTAATCCACCAGTAGCCCACAGCTGTAAACTATCACCAACACAAATGGCAGAATCTGAACTTATTTGATATAAATCGTTGGCTACTTGAACCTCAAAAAAAGCACTGTCAACTCCGCAACTGTCAATGGCAATTACCATGTATGTGGTCGTTGAAGTAGGTGTTGCAACAACTTGCTGTCCATTAGGGCTTGATAGACTAGCCGAAGGAAACCAACTGTATTGTGTTCCACCATAGGCAGTAAGTGTAGCAATTGAGCCAGGACAGAGTAGAGAGTCCCCTATAATTTGAGCGTTGTCTTCACCATAAACATGTAATTGAATGATTGCGGTATCTGACATTACACAAGAAACGGAGTCGGCAACTATTAATGAGACGGTATAAGTGCCTGTATCTGCGTACAAATGAGATGGCGACATCAGATTAGAGGTGTTACCATCTCCAAAATCCCAATAATATAGGTTTCCACCTGTAGACTGACTGGAAAACTGATAGGAGTTTGGTAAACATGCAAAATAATTGGGAACACTTATTGCTGTATTGATATCTTCAAGTGCAAATTTAAAGACACCTAAATTACAATTGGTTGAACTACCATTTGTGGATGACCAAGCCCCTGGCGTAGTTGGAAAGTCATTGTTATTAAAGCATCCAGCACAAACAGCTTGGTATACTTTACCATTTTTGTCAAATCTACTTGTTCCACCATCTACATGTTCATCACTTTGGGTTCCGCCAAAGTAGGTGCCATATAGCAACGATTGCATATCTTCTTCAAATACACCCAAATAAAAATCAGAACCATCTGTTGTGGACTGAAATGCATTAGAAGTCAGGGGAAGGTTGTTAGTTGTCCCCGTACCATTTAGTCCTCCCCACCCACATACATAAATTAATCCGCAATCCGAAACCAAGAATGCTGTGGGAGTAATGGTTTTGACCACTGCTCCCGTCCCAAAAGTAGAGGATAAGGAAATGGTGGATAAATCGGAGGTGTATTTCTGTATAAACTGAGACCCAGCAGTATTATATATACCAGCAGGGAATACAGGCATTGCACTTTGTGATAAGCCACAGATAAAAACATTGTTATTGATGTCTATTTGTACAAAATAATTTTGATTGTATCCTCCGTTACCTACATAGGTAGCTGCACTAAGGTTATTTAAAGCATCAAATTTGGCTATGAAACCATCAACTCCACCATTGTAATTGGGCTGAGCACTATTGGATGTTGTTGTTAAATTACTACTCATGGTACCTCCAGTAATATATACATCTCCAAGGTCATTTATTTGCAAAGAGTAAGCAGCATCATTTTGAGAGCCACCATAATAAGTGCTCCAAAGAAGATTAGATAAATTGCTGTTTAGTTTGAATGCAACAGCATCTTGTAGACCACCATTGGTTGATTGGCTAGCGCTAACCATAGGAAAGTCATTAGACTTTGAAGTAGAGGCTACATAACAGTTTCCAGCATCATCAAGTATGATTTCTCCTCTATACTCATCGGCATAAAAATTACACAATCCAGAAGTGTTGTAGACATTAGCTCCAGATTCATTAATTCCATCATTTCCAGTGCCACCTACAAAAGTGGAACTTAAAAGGCTATTTCCGTTACTAGAAAATTTGGTAACAACAATATCTATTCCATTTGGATATGGAATATATGATCCAATAAACCCCCAGTTACTACCTCCATTAAATGAATTGTCATAAGCATTAGCTGTTGTGGGAAAATTAGCAGAGCCAGTAGATCCTAAAACGAATAATTCATCATTGTCATTTACCACTAAGCTATGAGGATTTTCATTTCCACCACCACCCAAATAGGTGCTGTATAGCAAACTAGTGCCGTCCACAGAAAATTTAGTGATACACATATCAGTATCTCCTCCCGCAAACAAGGCTTGATATGGGCCTAATGTTGTTGGATAACCAATGGCAAATGAAATACTTCCTGCATATAAATGACCTGCATTATCATAAGTTGCTGTTTGCCCCCAATTATTAGCTGAAGACCCAGAATAAGTCGAAAATATAAGAACTGGATCTATTATTAATGGATGTTTTTTTTGGTATCCGTTAGGAAACTTAAAAGAGATTATATTTCCGTTAAGGATAAATTTACATGGGACTTCTATTTTTTTATAATTTATTATTTGGTAAGCTAAAGGGGCTTGTTCAACTATGTTGCCTAATGATGTTTCTAATATTAAATGTCCCGCTTTTAAGTACATGTTGTTTAATCCATTGTATTGTATTTGGATGTTCTTTGGGTGGTGTTTAGGTTGAACAATAAAATCGTATTTAAGGTGACCAAATTTTTCATAATAGGTTAGGTCAATTCCTGGATAGATTTCATTATATATTATTTTTTTGAATGACGGAACATTACTTTTCCATTTTGAGGAGTCATTTCCAAGAAAGTAGTTTTCATGGTGTGTAAATTTGTGTTCTCCTACAACAATACATTGACCATTTGATTTTAGAAATTCAGTTTCGTAAGTGTGAATTTTAATGTTAGCGTCATCAGACTTCCCGTGTTTTAATTCATCTAGTTTATTCTTTTCGAACAATTGATACTTCACTTTATTTTTTTCAAAATAAAATTTACCAGCACCATGATTTAATTGATAAATAGAATTAGGATGGAATTGCCCCATATTTTGGATGAACTTAGGTTGAGCAATACCATTTTTTGTTGGAAATAAACCAACAAAAAACAACATAATAAAAACATATCGTTTTTTAAAGCCTTTCATCTACAGGGTTAGCGATTATTATTGTTAAAAATATATTCAAATAACAAACGTATTTTTCATTTAAAGGTTGTACTCTTGTAAAGTTAAAAATTCCTAATGAGTGATTCAATAAAACATGAGTGTGGAATTGCCCTTTTGAGGCTTAAGAAACCCCTATCATTTTATTTAGAAAAATATGGAACTCCATTATATGGGTTAAATAAGATGTATTTACTCATGGAGAAACAGCACAATAGAGGTCAAGATGGTGCGGGACTAGCCAATATAAAATTTGATGTTTCACCAGGAACTCGCTATATAAGCCGCTACAGAAGTGTTAAATCTCAGCCCATTAAAGATATATTTTACCAAGTAAATCAACGTTTTGAAAAATTATATCAGAATAATCCTGAAAAGCTAAAAGATGTAGATTATTTGAAGGAAAATGAAGCGTTTACTGGAGAACTCTTTTTAGGTCATTTAAGGTATGGTACTTTTGGGAAAAACAGTAAAGAGAATTGTCACCCTTTTTTAAGACAAAACAATTGGATGACAAGAAACTTGGTGGTAGCTGGAAATTTCAACTTAACTAATGTAGATGAACTTTTTGACCTACTTGTAAATATAGGTCAGCACCCAAAAGAAATGTCTGATACAGTTACTGTTATTGAAAAAATAGGACATTTTTTAGATCAAGAGAATAATCGTCTTTTTAAAGAATATCATGATCAAGGTCATTCAAATAAAGAAATTTCTCCTTTGATTGCAAAAAACATGGACATTCCAGCAATACTAAAAAATGCATCCATGGATTGGGATGGAGGATATGTTATGGCAGGACTCATTGGACATGGAGATGCATTTGTAATTAGAGATCCCAATGGAATTAGACCTGCTTTTTGGTACGAAGATGATGAGGTTTTTGTAGTTACTTCAGAAAGGCCAGTTATCCAAACAGCATTTAATGTTAGGTGGGAAAATGTAAATGAATTAAAACCTGGACACGCTTTAGTTATCAAGAAAGATTTTGAGTTCAATGAAGTTGAAATAAACCCATCTTCAAACATTCAAAAATGTTCCTTTGAACGTATTTATTTTTCAAGAGGAACGGATAAAGATATTTACAAAGAGAGGTTAATGTTAGGTAATCTTGTAACCCCTCAAGTATTGAATTCTATTGATCACGATTTAAAAAAGACAGTTTTTTCTTTTATTCCCAATACTGCTGAAATGTCATACTACGGTATGATAAAAGCTACTGAAAATTACCTTGCTGGAGTAAAAAAGAAAAAAATTCAAGAGTTGGATGCAAATGATCCCACTTACAACGAAAAGCTCAATGAGATCTTATCCATTAGAACAAGAGGTGAAAAAATAATGGTGAAAGATGCAAAATTGAGAACTTTTATCACTCAAGATGATTCTCGTGATGAGATGGTAGCTCATGTATATGATATTACTTATGGTTCTTTAAAAAGAGGTGAAGATAACTTAGTTGTGATTGATGATTCGATTGTTCGTGGTACTACGCTAAAGAAAAGCGTCATTAGAATACTAGATCGTCTAGGACCAAAAAAGATTGTTGTGGTTTCTTCCGCACCACAAATTAGGTATCCAGACTGTTATGGTATTGACATGGCTAAATTGGGTGATTTTATTGCTTTTCAAGCAGCTGTAGGGCTTTTGGAAGATAATGGTAAAATTTCTTTAGTAGATGAGGTTTATCAGTTGTGTAAATCAGCAGAAGAAAAGGGGTCATTAAAAGATGAAAATTTTGTCAAAAAAATCTATGAACCTTTTACGGATGAAGAAATTTCTAAAAAAATTGCTGAGTTATTAACTCATGATCAAATCAATGCAGATGTTGACATTATTTTTCAAACCGTAGAAAATCTTCATAAAGCTTGCCCTGGTCATACTGGTGATTGGTATTTTACAGGAAATTATCCAACTCCAGGTGGAAATAAGGTGGTAAATAAGTCATTTATCAATTATGTAGAGGGAGTAAATAAAAGAGCTTATTAAGCTATTTCTTCTTTTTAAAAAGAGGGACATTAGAACAAGCTTCTCCAAACATAAGTGATTGTACTTCGTTAATCAATTTTTTTGATATTTCGATATAACTTGATTCAGGAATATAGGTCTCACTGCAACCTTTAATCAGTACTTTTTTATTGGAATAATCTTCTATATTTAATTGTTGGATATTTATTTGAAAAATATGTTTTTCTAGTTCTTTTTTATTGGCTAAATATACATGTGTAGTGTATGGATTTAGATAGGTTGATATCAGCATGAATGCCCAAATAGGGATGATGGTATCTTCACTGCAATAAACGCCAACAAATTTATTTTTGTAAATGCTCCAGTCGTGATTTTTAAGATGTTCCCTAAATGGTTTTTCTTTAAGAATTAGTCCCTCGTATAGCCAATGTTTTATGTCTAACAATACTCGTTCTTGGTCACCGTAAAATGATTTCATTTCGAGCGTAACAAGCCCACTATTTTGTACTCTATTTACAATTTCTTTTGTCAATGGTAATAACGAAATCCTTCTTTGTTTTTCTCAGTGGAGATAGATTTTAGCGAAAAATCATCTTTTTCATTCAATGGAGTATCATATTGGCTATTATGTAATTTTTCGTAAGTCTCAAAATCTATAAAAGTTCTGTTGCTTAAACTATCAAATAGCGAAAGATGTTTAGTTTTTGATTTCCAATTATTTTGAATGGTTCCTTCAAAAACCTTTGATTTAGATCCACTGCCATAACTTATAAATCCAAATCTTTTACCTGCTAATTCTTGGTTGTTTTCGAATGAAACATACAAGTGACTTATAAGTGACATAAAGATAGAGGCGGTATACATGTTTCCAATTTCACCAGAAGCAACTTCACCATCTGCTATTTTTTCTTTGACAAAAGTTTTGTAGAGGGATGATTTAGACACAGATTTTTTCCATGTTTTAATATCATTATGGTCTTCCTTGCCAACTTCTTTTTCTATATCACCTAACTTTCCATTTTCTTTCATCCAGTCAATCCAAATATCTAACATCATTCTTCTACCTTGAAAAGCATATGGTAAGTGAAAGACTAATTTATCCCAATCATTGAGAAGATTGGTGTTTTTTTGCTCTATGAAATGTTCCATTCCCTCCTTGATTCTTTTGGCGTAGCATTCATTAGAATATTGGCCATCAAAAACTGGTTCTTCATAGAAAAGTTCTAAAACTGCTTTGTTTGTAGATGTTATTTTTTGAATATCTATATCACCATTTAAATCTTTATTTCTTAGTAACCTTCTTGGTTTGAAAAAATCACCGACATGTTCCATACTAATCCCAAAAGTTTCATTGAAGGAGATTATAGATGGGTTTGAAGAAATATACATGGCAACCGCTCCTGCACCTTGCGTGTATTCACCAGTTGACGCCAGCTCATATTTTGCTACATCAGATGCAATTACAATGGCTTTTCTATCCGAACTAGATTTTATCCAATCAATACAATTCTCCAAAGCGTCTACAGCACCTACACAAGCAAAAGTCATATCAACTACATCACAATTTTTGAAACATCTTAGACCATATTGTTTCTCAAGCTTTTCTTCAACCATGCCAACGGCATATGTCGAAGTTGGTTTTGCAGCATCTAAGGCACTTTCTGTTCCGAGGTAAATTCTACCTATACTTTTAGGATCTATATTATTGTTTACGATGAGTTTATATAGTGCATTGGCAGCCATAGATGCAGCATCTTCATCAACATCCATAAGCGCCATAGATTTAAGACCTAAGCCTTTTTCAAGTTTGGCTGGTTCAATATTTCTAGCTGTAGCTAAATCACTTATTTTTAGCCCTATTGGGGGGACGTAAAAGTCTATTGCATCTATTCCAATGTTGTTTTTCATTAAGTCTTTATTTAAATCATTCCTAAATCTAATTTTGCTTCTTCACTCATCATATCTTTATCCCATGGGGGGTCGAATACAATACTTACTTTTGAAGACTTAACACCATAAACTTCTCCAACTTTATCTTCAACTTCTTTCGGAAGTGTTTCAGCTACAGGGCAATTGGGTGATGTCAGTGTCATGTCAATACCGACATTAATCTCATCATCAATTTTAATTTCGTAAATGAGGCCTAATTCGTATATGTCTACAGGAATTTCCGGATCAAAAATCGTTTTTAACATGTTAATGATTTTATGTTCGGTTTTTCTTTTTGTTTCTCTAAGATTAGTACTCATATTACCCATCTGTTTTCAAGTTAAACGCCATGGCAAATGCCTTTATTTGTTTTACCATACCAAGAAGACCATTCGCTCTTGTTGGAGATAAGTGACTAGTTAGGCCAATTTCATTAATAAAATTAAGCTTGGAGCTCATAATAGATTCTGGACTTTGGTAATTAAGAACTCTTATAAGTAAAGCTATAATTCCTTTTGTAATAATGGCGTCACTATCAGCAAAAAAGGAAATTTTATTTTCATTAAACTCTGCATGGAGCCAAACATTCGATTGGCACCCTTTTATTAAGTTTTCTTCAGTTTTATGCTCTACTGGTATTATTGGAAGCTCTTTACCTAATTCAATAATGTATTCATATTTTTCTAACCATGAGTCAAACATTTCAAACTCTTCAATGATTTCTAATTCTAGTTTCTCTATACTCATGTTTAAATTTTCGCCACAAAGATAAAACAAGAGAACAACTCTTTTGTTTTTTGTGTAACTATTTGATTAGCTGTTGAATAATTTCTTGAACCTTTACTATTTTAATTAAACTACATTTTTCGGCAATCTTATTACTAACTTTTGCATACTTGCTTAAGTATATATTTTTAATCCCCATCTTAACCACTTCTTCAATTCTTTCATTTATTCTACTAACTGGTCTTATTTCACCACTTAATCCTACTTCACCAATAAAGCAAGTTTTTTCTGGTATTGCGAAATCAAAATTAGAAGACAACACCGCACTAATAATAGCTAAATCTATTGCTGGATCATTGAGTTTTATTCCTCCTGTTACATTGATAAAAATATCTTTTTGATTTAATTTGAGACCGCCTCTTTTCTCCAAAACAGCTAAAAGCATGTTTAATCTTTTACCATCTAATCCGTTAAATGATCTTTGAGGAGTCCCATATGTAGCTGTTGAACTAAGTGCTTGTATTTCAATCATTATTGGTCGAATGCCTTCTAAGCTACACCCTATTGCAATACCACTTAAGTTTGATGTGTTTTCAGAAATTAATAATTTGTTAGGAGACAAAACTTCTTTTAAACCATCTTCAAACATTTCATAAATCCCTATCGAATTGGTACTGCCAAATCTATTTTTAGTGCTTCTTACAATTCTGTATATATGGTTTTTATCTCCTTCAAATTGCAATACTGTGTCAACCATATGTTCCAATACCTTAGGTCCAGCTATAGCACCTTCCTTAGTTACATGACCAATAATTAATGTTGGAATATTCTTTGTTTTGGCATATTTAATTAACACTTCAGCACATAACCTTATTTGAGTTGTGCTACCTTGAACAGCATCAACATCTTCTAAACTCAATGTTTGAATTGAGTCAACAATCATAAGGTCCGGTTTAATTTTTTCAGTTTCTAAAACAATGTTTTCCAACTTGGTTTCATTTAGGATGAAACAGTTTTTATTTTCTGCACTTAGTCTTTTGGCCCTTAATTTAATTTGCTCATTACTTTCCTCTCCAGTCACGTATAATACTTTTTGATTAAGTGATAGAGCTAACTTTAAGGTTAAAGTTGATTTACCAATACCAGGTTCACCTGCGAGTAGGGTTACTGAACCATGAACCAGCCCACCGCCAACCACTCTATTAAACTCTTTGTCTTTAGTTTCTAACCTCTGTGTGTTGTTTTCTACAATTTCATCTACTGGAATAGCCTTATTCGTTTTAACTTCAAATAGTTTAGATTTATTTTTAGAGCTGGTAGCTATTTGCTCTTCCATAGAATTCCAGGCTCCACAACCATTGCATTTCCCCGTCCATTTTGGACTTTCATGGCCACATGATGTGCAATAAAAAATAGATTTTGATTTACTCATACTTCAAAGTAAGTCTTTAAAAACATATTTAATTTACGTTTTCCTTTTTTTGAAGTAATTCAGATGATGAAATACAGATAAATAAACTAATTAATCCCCATACAAGAACAGATGCTTTGTCAGTATCTAAATAATTATTCAAAATACCATGTGAGAAGTATGTTGCAAGGGATACAATAATCATTAAGGTAATTCCTTTATTGTAATTTATGGTAGATTTAATGTAATATATGCCAGAATAATAAAAGAAGGCAAAGACTATAGCAAAAATGGCAAAAAACCCCAATACACCCTGCTCAGATAATGGCCCTAAATATTCACTATGTGCATTTCCTCCATCTCCAAAATTAGTACTGATGATGGTTAAATCACTAGCATCCTGATAAGGTGCATATACAAAAGCATATGTTCCAGGTCCCCATCCAAAAAACGGTCTTTCTTTAAAAAGTTCAATAGCTGAATTCCATCTGTTAAGTCGTTCTAAGTTTGAGGCATCAGTGGAAACATTAGACATGGATTCTAAACGTTCAGAAAAATCCTCTGTAGTGTGTTCAGCATCATTTTTATTGAGCACATAGCTTATTTCTTTGAAATTAAATATGAAGAAAATTATAGGTAATACAGAAATGTAGATTAACCATTTTAATTTAATTCTATAGGTATACAATAAATATACGATTAAACCCCCAAACATGGTTAGCCATGCTGCTCTGGTATAACTAAAATATAATCCGATTAAAAGGGTAACTATTATAAGTATGTAAAAGAATCTGTATATAGGGTTGGTACTATTTTTTAATAGCCAAAAAGCCATGGGGATAGTCATGGCTAAAATAGCACCATAAGAAGTGTGATCTTTAAAAAAGGGCCACATAACCCAATGCCCAGCCTCTTCACTAAAACCATGAGTCATATGGTTTATTAGCGTGTAGCATGTGGCTATAAACATAGGTATAGTGTAGGCTGCTATGAATCTTTTAATAGCTTTTGGTCCTTTTTTAAAATAAAGAGCGCCATAAAAATATAATGGACAAATAAACCACGTTCTTGCCAGTAAGAACTTGAAAGACACTAAAGGCATTTCGCTAGAGATGGAAGTAAGAAAAATCCAACCCAAGTGAAGTATAATAAGAGTGGTTAACGGATGTTTTAAATGAGATAATTCGGGTTTTAATTTTTTATCCTTAATCAGTTTAATGATAAAAATTAAAGTAAAAAGAAGTAAAAGTGGTTCTGTAGGAAAATAAAATCCAATTCCACCAGAAAATAAGTTTTCAAAATTAAAAGACAACGGAGTGCAAAAAACAATAAGCAGAAAGATGATATCAAGCCTAAAAACAAACCAATAGCTAACTAGTAGAACAACAGGAAACAGTAATAAGTAATAAAAATCATGATAGATCAAGACTCCATTGATTAACGCAAAAAGAAAAATAAGCGTGTAACCAACATCCTTTCTAAATATAGTAGAAAGCATTATTTATTGAGTTGTGATAATCTTTCTTTGAGAACAAGTCCAATGATGGTAAGTAACGATATAGAAGCTGTTGACATAACCACAATTAACCATCTAACAGGATATGATTTTTTCTCTGCTGGATAAGCTTTTTCTACAATAAATTTATGAGATAAAAAACTATTTGCATCACTTTCCGCTTGTTCATATGATGTTTCCATAGTTGCTAATCGCTCAGAAAGGAATTCTACTTTTACTTGAAATGATTTAAGCACTGAACCGTATTTATCTGTCATTTCAATTTTATTTTGAAACCTTTTTTTAACATCAGGATTTTTTGCATTAATATATGCTTCTGTTAATGCCTGGTAAGCATCATCTGTTACTACCCCTATTGAAGTTAGAGACGACATGGTGTCTCTTAAATTTTGCATGTCTATTTTTAACTTGTTGAGTTTTTCTTTTTTAATTATAAAATCTGTCATTGCTCGCTCATGAATCATGGCATTTTTCGTACTGTCATATAATGATGCAATATCGTTGGCAATTAAAGCAGCAGTATCTGGACTTTTATCCATTACAGTTATTATTACTGCACCATTGTTGTTTCTTTTAAAACTGATGTTTTCATAATAGGTTTTATTGAGGTCAGTATTAACGTATTTGCCATTTACATCTATCTCATAGTGATGAAGTAAGTCATATTTAGAAATAATTTTACTTCTTATGTTTCCAGACTCAAGAATTTGAAGCATTTGCTCTGCTTCTTCTTCTTCCCCAAATTTAGATACACTTTGGTCTTCGGTAATAACTTCGTTGAAAGTTACGGAACTTGATTTTGCAGGATAAAGGGTTACGGAAGATTCAAACTTCTCTTCAATAATTAGGGAGACTACTATGGATACTATTCCAGCTATTAATGCTGAGACAATAATTGATTTTTTTTTATTCCATAGAAATTCTATCAGGTCTATTGTGTTGTGTGTAGATTCACTCATGATTGCCATTTTAGGTTTGCAAATGTAGCTTTTAGACTTTTAGCTAACAAATATTTAATCTTGATCATTTTTATATGATTTTAAAAGCTTTTGAACATCTGATAAGGCTACAATTTTAAAAGCTAGCCCAAAGAAAGTTCCAATTAAAAATAAGCTAACAAGATTAATCATCCAAGAGCTAGAAATTATCTCATAAACGTTTATTACATAACTTGAAAGAATAACAGTTGTTAGAAATCCCATCAGTAAAATGGTATTTTTAAGTGGAAGATTAAATTTAAAGAATTTATGGCCAATGTATATTTGAGCTATTAATGTAAAAAATTGTGTAATCATACTTGCAAAAGCAGCCCCTTCAGATCCATATGAAGGAATTAATGAAAAGTTTAATATCAGGTTTATTAAAACACCGATAAGAGCCATTGTATTGAGTTGTTTTAAACTTCCATTTGCAGTTAATAATGTTCCGAAAATATAATTACAAGAAACGGCAACAAATGATAATAAAAGCCACCCAAATGTATTGGACGAATGTTGTAAGTCATCTCCATTTAAAGCATATCGCCATGATAATATTTCTTCTTTAATTGGCCACATTGCTAAACAAATAATTACGGATATCAAGAATATTAATCTAAATGATAGCCACGTAATGGCTTTGATATCTACTTTGTCTTTTATCATTTTAGAAAATATGGGTAATAATATTCCTGCAAACAAAAACCCTATCATGTTGAATGCCATAAAAAATCGATAGCCGTGAGCATAACTTACTGCCTCGTGGTTATTTTTCATTCGTTCAATCATTACAACATCTGAATAATAATAAATAGACATTAAAAAAATAAGTAGTGCAAATGGAAGACTACTCTTAATGGTAGCTTTAAAAAACTTAAAGTCCCAATACAGTTTAAATACTTTTGTTTTAGTTGATAACATTATAAAGCAAATAATTAAAGTAACTGAATAAGCTAAAGTTTGAGATAAGATGAAGAATTCAATAGATATAAATTCTTTATTGACCCCAGCCCAAAGAAAATAGCCACAAAATAGTATAAGAATTAATCGATCTAGAACAGATATGATACTGTCTTCTTTTAACATTAATAGTGCTGATAGATTTGATCTTAGGAATAATATCATTGCTACTAATATTTGATTAAATCCAATAATTAAAAGCCATTTTAATTCGTACCAATTGTAAGAAAAGAAATAGCCAATCAAGAACAAAACCAACAAGTATAAAATGGCGAGGACTATTTTTAGAGTGAGTGTTCCTTTTAATCGGAGGTGAATACGTTCATTATCTCTAGCAACACTTCTGGTATTGTAATTATTTATACCTAAATCAAGTAGTATATTAAACACAAATGAAAGGCTCAGCAGAGAAAAATAAGTTCCGTAAGTTCCTGGGTCTTGTAACTCGGTTACACGTAAAATTTCTGCGTCTATTCCAAGAATATAGAAGGGCTTAATGATTACATTAAGTAGGAGAACAAATATTAAGTTGGATACAAATTTTCTTTTCATTGATCTCTTTCATAAACTCTAACCACTCTGTGTGAAATGCTGCTTAAAATTTCGTAAGGAATAGTATTAGCTTCTTTGGCTAAATTTTCTATTTTTCTATTAGATCCAAAAATTTCTACAACATCGCCAATTTTCACATCCAAATCAGTAACATCAATAAATGTCGTATCCATGCAAATATTTCCAATAGTGGGGACTAATTTATTGTTGACAAGCATTTTCCCAATTCCATTTCCTAAAGACCTAGAAAATCCATCAGCATATCCAATAGGGACTATAGCTACCTTTGTTTTTTTAGTGACTTTGTTTGATATACCATAACCTATTTGATCTCCTTTACTTATGGTTCTAACTTTTGATATTATGGAAGATAGAGTTGCAATTGGTTTTAGGCCAATCATAGATGATATGCCATAAAGGCCAATTCCAAGTCGAACCATATCAAAATTATAATTTGAGTAATTTTCAATTCCAGCACTATTTAGAATATGTTTTATAGCTATTATGTTTAAGTGAGATTCTATTTTGTAACTTAAAGTCTTAAAAATTTCAATTTGATTTTTTGTTTGTCTCTCTCCTTCTATATGATCACTTGCAGAAAGGTGGCTAAAGATGCCCTCTACCTTTATTTCAGGCTGACTTTTTAAGAATGTTAATAGTGTGTCAATTTCATTTTCATCAAAACCCAGTCTATTCATTCCAGTATTGATTTTCAAATGAATGGCAAATGCTTTGATGTTAAGTTCAATTAATTTACTTGTAAATTGGTTAAGTTGATTCAAGTCATGTATAGCAGGAGTTAATCTATGTTCAATTAAATTATTCATAGATAAAGCATCTACATTCATGACTAAAATAGGTGCTTCAATTCCATTTCTTCTTAGCTCAACGCCTTCATCAACATAAGCTACACCCAAAAAATCGACTTGGCAATTTTGCAGTTTTTTACCCATTTCTACAATTCCAGCTCCGTAACCTGCAGCCTTGATCATAGCCAGGATTTTCACCTCTTTTGACAGATGACTCCTGTATTTGTTGTAATTATATTCAACCTTATTTAGATCAATTTCTAATTTAGTTTGATGCTTTTTAGCCTCAAGTTTATCAGAAATTAATTGAGTTAATTTATTGTTTTTCCCCTTTAATAAAATGTGGTGGTTGTAAAGATTAAGGTTAGTGAAATCATCTTCAAAACAAGAGATATTTTTATAAAATAAGGTTGGAGTATTAAACTTTATGGAGCTTGATTTTTCACCAACAACTATGAACTGTGATATTTTAAATTGTTGTAACCAGTTATTAATATTATTCCATCTCTCATCGTCAATATCATTGTCATTATTGGAAACTACATAAATAAAGGTGGTTTTTGTTTTGCCTGCCTCAGCTTTAAGTGTTTCTAGTGCGTGAAAAATGGAACTGGAATCACTGCTGTATGTGTCATTTATTAAAGTGCAAGCGTTAATTCCTTCTTTTTTTTCTAATCTTGATGTGATTCTTGGAAGTGTAGGAGATAATCTTTTTATCTTATTGAAATCAAAATTTATTAGTTTAAGAATAGACACGCAACATATAAAGTTATTGGCTGATATTTCATCTTTATGTGGTATTTCAAAACTTATCTGTTTCGATTTGTTTTCAATAGTAATAAGCTGGCCTTTTTCAGTTAAAACGCTTTGATATTTAGGCCAATTAATTTTATTGAAATAAACATTGTTATCTTTTAGAAGAAGTCTTTCTTTTTCTTGAACTAAAGCTGACTTATTTTTAAAATTCTCTATGTGTGCATCTGAAATATTGGTAATGATAGCATGAGTTGGTTCAACAATATCTTTTAAAACATCCATTTCTCCACCTTTTGATATACCTAATTCGATTATGGCTAATTCATGATGTGGCGCTAGCATTAGAAGAGATAATGCTACTCCAAGCTGAGAATTAAAACTTTTTGGAGATCTAAATACATTAAATGTTGAATTGGTAAGATGATATATCCATTCTTTAACAATTGTTTTTCCATAACTTCCCGTAATAGCAATAATGGGAATGTCATATTTTTGCCTATGAATTTTTGCCCATTGCTGTAATGATTCAAGGCTATTATTAACCACTATGTAATTGGCATCCTTATGTGTTTTTGTTGGTAGTTTTTCTACTAAAAAACACTTAATTCCTTTGTTGTAAGCGTCATCAATAAAAGAATGACCATTATTTTTTTTTGTATTGAGTGCAATAAATAACCCATTAACTGTGTTAAAAATTAATCTTGTGTCATAAGATATGTTATTAATTTTTAGCTCATTATCGCCTACATGTTTACCTTTAACTATGTTGGCAATTTCTAAAGATGAGTATGAGTTATAAATTTGCAAGGGTTATGTTAATATGATTGTAACGCAAAAATTAATCAAAATGTTATGTTGAAAAAATCAATTATTAACGTGTAAATAATTTTTAAAAAAAATCAATCTTGCAAAGATAAGTTTAAATAATGGAAGAGATGAATGTTAAAAATTTAGAAATACTTTCAAATGAAATTCAAGAACAAATTTCTAATCTAAAGAAAGATGAAGGAGATATTGGTAAATTACTATCTCTTTCTTCTTCATTTCAAGAAGCATTAATCATTTTTAAATATCAACTCAGTCAGAATATTTCGTTGAATGAAAATGAATTAGTTGAGGAAGTGGAGAAAAATCAAACTAATCTCATTGATGCTATAGAAAAGGAAGAATTTGATGAAATTGTTGAAACAAAAGCTGAAGAAATTCAACTGAAAAAAAAATCTGAGGAAGAGAAAAAGAGTGTAAATGAAATGCTATCTCAATCTCAAACTACTTTGGCTGACAAGTTTGGTGAGCAACAGATTTTTGATTTGACAAAAGAAATTGGGCTAAATGAACGTTTTTTACTTACAGAAAACTTATTTAGCGGGGATACCAATCTTTTTTCAAAAACATTAAATAGACTTAACAGTTGTAATTCAAAAGAAGAAGCATTGAGTTTTTTTAAAAATGATTTAGCTAAAAAATTTGATTGGAACCTTAAATCAACCATGGTTAAGAAATTTGTTAAATTGATTGAGAGGAGATATTTAAATAAATGAAAAAACAACTGTTTGTTTTTTTAGCATGTCTAATTTACGGAACAAATTTCTCTCAAAAAGAAGGTCTTAGGAATTACGTAGATACGCTGACTTCCAATTATTTTTCTGGAAGAGGTTATGTAAACAATGGGCATCACAAAACTGCAGCGTTTTTATCAAATGAATTTAAGAGGCTAAAATTAAGTCCTGTATCTGATTCATATTTTCAAGAATTCCATATAAATGTAAATACTTTCCCATCAGCGTGCTTACTTAAGATCGGGGAAGTAAGCCTAATACCTGGAGAAGATTTTGTGATCGATCCATCTTCAGGCTCTTCAAAAGGTGCTTTTTCAGTTTTACCATTTGTATTGGGTGATTCCTTAAATGAATTAATTGATAAAAACATTGTTTTCTTTTTGGATGTTACCAGGGTTATTGATTTGGATTCCATTGGGATGTACAAACAATTAAAATATTCATTGGCCTATTATGGGCCTGTGATATGGCGTTCTAATGAAAAGTTAAATTGGTCTATTTCAGATCATTCATACAAGTATCCTATAATTAATCTAAAACCTGAGATAAATTTAAAACCTAAAGAAGAATTAATCATGGATATTAGAAACAAGATGGTTTCTAATTTAACGACTCAAAACGTTATTGCTAAAGTTTCTGGCAGAAAGAATAAAATTTTGGCAATTACAGCTCATTATGATCATTTGGGGATGATGGGGGATATTATGTATCCTGGAGCAAATGATAATGCAAGTGGAATAAGTTTATTGTTAAACTTGGCCAAGTATTATGCCCGTAAAAAAAATAAGTACACCATGCTTTTCATTTGTTTTGGCGCAGAAGAAATAGGACTTTTAGGCTCCAAATATTTTACGCAATATCCCAATGTAAAATTAAAGAAAATCAAGTTTTTAGTCAATTTAGATTTAGTAGGTACTGGAGAAGATGGGATTGCTATTGTAAATGCTTTAGAACAAAAAAAATATGTTAAAAGAATAACAAAAATCAATAGTGAAAACCATGATTTTAAAAGAGTTAAAGTAAGAGGTCAAGCACCTAATTCAGACCATTATTGGTTTGCTAAAAACGATGTTCCATCAATTTTTATTTATACGCTAGGGGGTGTTGCGCATTATCATAATCCTTTAGATAAATCTGAAACATTACCACTTACAAAGACGGATAAAATTCAAGATTTATTAATTAATTTTTTTGACTCTTTTTAAACCGATGTATTTAAAAAAATTAAATTTGCTCAATTCAAATTTCAAAGAGTGTATTGGTTAATCGCATCCATAGCTTTATTAATTATATTATTATTAACATTTGAAGCTGTTTTTGCCAAGAAAAGAAAAATAAGTATTTACAATTTTTCGGACAGTTTTACCAACCTCTATTGCGGGGTGTTAGAGCGGGTTTTTGATCTTGTTTTTTCTATTTTAATTTTATTTGCATTTGATTACATCCATAAGCATTTTGCTTTAATAGATTTTTCATTCTCAATTCCAATTTGGATTTTAGGACTTTTCGTTACTGACTTTATAGCCTACTGGTTTCATAGATTAAGTCATCAAGTGAACTTTTTATGGGCGGCACATATTGTTCATCATCAAAGTGAAGAATTAAATATAACAACCGTTTTTAGGGTTTCATTTTTTGCTGTAGTTTTTAGAGCTTTATTTTTTGTCTGGATGGCTTTGGCTGGTTTTGATGTTTTCACCATTGTAACTACATCACTTTTTTTAGGTCTTTATCAATTGTTTACTCATTCAAGGATAGTAGGCAAACTTGGAGTTTTAGAGTATTTTATGACTACTCCGTCTCATCATAGAGTACATCATGGAAGAAATGAAAAATACATGGATAAAAATTATGCTCATATTTTTATTTTTTGGGACAGGTTGTTTGGAACTTTTAAAAATGAAGAGGAGGAGCCTGATTATGGCATAACTTCCGGTTTTATTAACTCTTCTGCCTATAATGCTACTTTTTCTTATTGGAAAAATTTATTTAAAAGAGCTAAAATGGCAAAAAAACCAAAGGATAAGATTTTGATTTTTTTGAAGGGCCCTAGATGGACTCCAAATGATGTAGATCATTTAGACCCCGTTTTTGCTACTGATAACAATGGTTTAAGAGAAAAGCCTGAATTCCCAATTTCTAAAGAAAGAAAATGGTATACCGTATTTAGTACACTTCCTACTTTTGCTTCTTTTATTGGTTTAATAAGTATCAAATCAAGCATGGGAAATGATGTTGCATTTTTAGATCTCCTACTAAACCCAGCCGTGATAATACTCATCATTTTTATTCTTATTTCGGTATTTGTTCATTCATCTACACTTAATCATCATCCTAATGCTTTGTTTTTTGAATTAACAAGGCAATTTTTGATTCCTATATTTGTTTTCATTGGCTTTTTTGATTCGTCTTTATTTTCAATAATTTTCACTATAAGTTTTTTATATATGTTGGGTTTATTAGCTTGGACGTTAACTTCATTCTTTAAAATTAATGACCAAACAGAGGATTTCTCTAATTACCAAATGAATAATAAATAATTTGAAAACGGATCATTTAACAGTAAATCCATCAATTTGGATTGGAGATTTTGAAATTTCTGAACCTATTACTGCATCAACAGATTTATTGATAGGTCTCGTTAGTATAATTGGTTTTTTTATACTTAGGAGGATTAACAATACTGAACAAAAAATCATGTACACCTTGTTTAAAAATTATTTTTTATTTTTCTTTTTTGCTATGGTTTTAGCTGGTTTATTTGGACATGCATTAAAACCACATATTCATCCAAATTTGAAGTTAATTGGTTGGGTTGTTAGTGTTCTTGCACACTTGTTTTTAGCTTTAGCATCATTAATGTCAATAAAAAAAGTGGCGAACAAACAGTGGTATAGACTACTACAAGTAAGCCTATTCGTACAGGCTACATTATTTACATTTTTCATCATCTTTTTTGTTAATTTTCAACTTACACAAATTGCATTGGTTGTCATGCTGATTGGTTTTGCATTACCTATAAATATTTATGGTTATATTAAGTTGAAATCAATAGGTAATTTATGGATTGTTTTTGGGATTTTATCCGCTTTATTACCTGCTTTAGTTTTTAATATGAAATTTAGTTTGAGCAGATGGTTCAATCATCATGATATTAGTCACGTTCTCATAGTTTTTGTGACTGCATTAATATTTGTAGGATCATACAAATTAATTAAGGTCAAGGCTAATTAAGTTTTTAAGGAAGGTTGCCTTATTAAGTAAACACCAGTAAATATGACGCCACAAAATAATCCTTCAAGAAAAATAAAGTTTTCTCCGTCTGCAATACCCCAAACTATAGCAACGATAGGAATTAAGTAGGTAACTGAAGAAGCAAATACTGAAGAAGTTTCTTTGATTAATAAATTAAAAATCCATACTGCTAAGCCGGTCCCGATTATTCCAAGTACATTAATGTAAATAAAGTTCATGTAATTCGTATCATTTTGTAATAAATGGACAATAAATTCAGTTTTAGCTATTAAAAAATAAGATGAAATAGGTCCAATGATTAAAAATGAAATTCCTGTAATTAATACAGCGGAAATATGACTTAGATATAGCTTAATAATATTAAGATTTAGGGCATAACATGCTGACCCAATTAATGGTAAAATTGAATATAAGAGAGCATTAGTATTAATATTGTTATTATTAGCTACTAGAATTAAACCAACCGCACCAATAAGGCCAATAATAACTCCCGTTATTGTTTTTAAGTTAAACTTTTGACTAAAAAAAACAGCCCCAAAAAGTATGGTAAATAGAGGGGTAATGGAGTTTAGTATTCCGTTCAAAGAACTATCAATATAGGTTTGCGCTTTTATGAACAAAAAGTAAGGTATAGCACTGCCAACTATACCTGTAATAGATATAATGAGAAAATCTTTTTTGGTTACTTTTTTTAGTTTGTTTATACAAAATGGTAAAAACACAATAAAAACAATAAGAATTCTATAAAGTGTAATTTCTACTGGAGTATAACTCCTAAGTCCTTTCTTCATTAGGATAAAAGAGCTACCCCATATTAAGGCAAGAAAAATGAGGACAAAAAGTTGGTTAATTTTCTTTGAAAAATCGAACATTAAGTCAAATGGTTTCAAAAAGCACATTAGAAGCTTTTCTTACTTTTTTTTGATTTTGAGTTAAATCTTCATTTGATCTATATCCAACTGCTGCAATAACTGCAGTGTTCATGTGCCTCTCTTTTAGATTAAGTATAGTATTATATTTATCGGTATCAAATCCTTCAATTGGGCAAGAATCAATTTGTAATGTTGCACAAGCCGTCATAAGATGTGCTAGCGCAATATAAACTTGGTTAGTAGTCCATATACTTGTTTCAGTAGTTTCTTTTTTTAGAAGGTTATTTTTCAGAAATGATCCATAACCTTGTAATTCATTTAATGGATGTTTATTAACTTTTGATTTTGTGTTAATGTATAGGTCAATATCATTCTCGAAAACCTTTGTGTAGTTACAAAAAACAAAAAGATGAGAACAATCTACTACTTGATGCTGATTAAAAGAAGCTTTAAGCAGTTTTTCCTTAAGTGATGTATCTTCTATTATAAGTACTTTAAATAATTGTAACCCATATGAAGAAGGAGCTAGTCTAACAGCTTCTTTAATTAACTCTAAATCTGATGAGGCAATTCTTTTTTTAGGGTTAAATTTTTTGGTAGCGTATCTCCAATTATAATAATCAACAATGTCCATAATTAAAAAAGCCCAAATAAAAACAAAATTTAGCTTTTAATAATTATTGTTTATTCTTTAAACCATTAACTAAAACTAGTTCAATTATTTCTTGTGTTTCTATAGCTTTTGTGATTCGAAAAGCATGTTGGGTATACTTGTTAATTGTTTGCAACATTTTTTGAAATATTTCTTCTTCAATTTCATAAATGTTCAAATAATTTAAAAGATCTTGAATTAGGTCGTGTTGACTTTGTTCAATATCGTTTCTTAATTGTAAAAGTTCTTCTGATGGGTTTTTCATCTTTTATAGTATAATGTGGTATCATTAAATCCTTTGTTTTTTAGAAAATTAAGCCAATCTTCACTTTCTTTTTCAAGTAAGTAGTACGGCTCTTTTTGTTGTATGATTTTTAAACTGTTTTTTATTTTTTCATCAAATAAAGATGGATCACTTTCAGTCACGTAGAGTGTATCTTTAACAGCGTTAAGCTTAATTACATAAAATAGATTGTCTTCTAAAGTTTCAAAAAGTAATGTTGAATTTTGAAATTCTAAACAAAATGAATTGGAGTCACTTTTGTAGAATTGGTCAAATTGTTCTAAAAAAGCATACAGTGTGTCATTTATAGATTTAAATGGTAACCCAACAGATGATTTAATCCCATATACACTGTCATTTTTAATTGACATGTTATTAGCCAATAAGTTTTTTTTTGGTATTGGAAAAATGACTGTATGTGATGTAGTAATGCTATCGGAAATAATTTTTAATTTAACAAGAGAGTCATGCTGCTTGAAATAGGTCCCATGGATGTTTTTAGGAATAAATTTCTGCTTGCTATATTTATCACTTTCAGGAAAACGAAAATATATGGAATTAATATTTGTTTGATTGTAAATAGAATATGTACAGCAAATGATAAATTTAAAAATGAAAAGTAGTTTCATTATGTTGCAATTAAACTCATGGAGTTAAATTAGGAAATTATCTTTATATAAAGTCATGCCATTAGAAAATAACATATGGGAATTTAGTGATGTAGATCAAACCATTGTTGATGATTTAAAACAACAATTAAATATTGAAGAAGTTATTGCTCAAATTTTAGTTTCAAGAAAAATCACATCATTCAATGAGGCTAAACAATTTTTCAGACCCTCAGACAAGGATTTTTTGGATCCTTTATCTATGGATGGAATGCCCTTGGCAATTAGAAGATTAAAAAAAGCATTTGAACAAAAAGAAAATATTTTAATATATGGTGATTATGATGTAGATGGAACTTGTTCAGTTGCCTTACTGTATCATTTTTCATCTCATTTTTCTGAACATGTTTATTGTTATCAACCACATAGAGAAAAGGAAGGTTATGGAATTTCATTGATGGCAGTTGATTGGATGAAAGAAAAAAATATTCAATTGGTAATTGCTTTAGACTGTGGGATTAAAGATTTCAAAGCAGCAAAACTGATGCATGAAATTGGTATTGACTTAATTATTTGTGATCACCATAAGCCAGGTAACCAATTGCCAATAGCTAAAGCTATACTTAATCCAAAAAAAGAGGAATGTGATTATAACTTTAAAGAACTTTGTGGCTGTGGTATTGGTTTTAAATTCATTCAAGCATATAAAAAACAATTTCAAATACAATATGATGAAAATTTAGCTTTACAGCTTACAGCAATAGCAACTACAGCAGATGTTGTTCCATTGATAGGCGAAAACAGGTTAATTGTTTCACAAGGACTAGCTCAAATTAATATTAATCCTATTGCATCCATCAAGAAAATTTTCAGTTTGTATAAATACACTAAAGGAGTAAATGCTTCCGATTTAGTATTTAAAGTTGCTCCTAGGATAAATGCGGCTGGAAGATTATCACATGCTAAACTTGCAGTTCAATTTTTATTATCTAAAAATAATGAATTAGAAATGGCATTTAATGAAATTGAAAACTTAAATAGTTATAGAAGGGAGCTAGATGAAGAAATAACCAATGAAGCACTTTCTCAACTATCGATTAAGCCCAACTCAAGGTTTACCAACCTTGTACATTCTCCAAAATGGCATAAAGGAGTCATTGGTATTGTCGCTTCTAGAATTATGGAGCACTATTATAAGCCCACTATCGTTTTTTCAGGAAATGGAGATGTTTTAACTGGCTCAGCCAGATCAGTTAAAGAATTTGATATATACGCTATTTTAGAAGAATTACAACACCATTTTGAACGATTTGGGGGGCATAAGTATGCAGCAGGAATGTCCTTAAAAAAGGAAAATAAAGAAAAGTTTTTTGAAGAGTTTGAAAATTTAGTGGCTTCAAAGATGACTGATGAATTAAAGTGTAAAAAATTGAAAATTGATTCAAAATTATCTTTGCAACAGCTTGCTCAAAATAAGAACGAAAGTGGTATTCCAAAAATGATGAGAATAATCAAGCAAATGGAACCATTTGGCCCTTCAAATTCAAGGCCAGTATTTTGTTTTAAAGGTTTACTCTTGTCTTGTAAGCCAAAGATTGTAGGTCAAAAGCATATTAAATTTCATTTTACTGATGAAGAGAATTCAATAATAACTGAGGGAATATGGTTTAACTCTGTTGAAGGAATTCAAATTATTGAAGATGCCAAAAGATTAGATGTTGTAGCTACATTAATGGAAAACCACTTTAATAATCAAATTAGTATTCAGCTAAATATTAAAGACATTAAGCCTTATGCATTATCCTCCTGATTTTTTTTTCTAGTATCTGTAACAATGTGTAGATCTCGTTGAGGATAAGGAATTTTAATATTGTTTTTTCTAAATGCCTGGTCAATAGCGAATCGTATATCACTTTTAATATTTAATATTTCCCAAGTTTTCTTGGCCCAGAAAAAGACTTTGAAATTAAGAGAATAATTTCCAAAATCTTCAAGAATTACAGCTATGTTTCTTCTTTTTTCTACCATGGGGTGTTTGAGCGCACATTGATAAAGGATCTCTTTTACTTTTTGGGTATCAGATCCATAAGCAACTCCTACAGAAATATAGAATCGAGTAACTTTGTCACTAATACTCCAGTTAATTACATTGTCTTTTGTTAGATTAGAATTAGGGACAATTATAGTCTTGCCATCTAATGTTTTAAGTTGAGAAGTTCTTATGTATATATGATCAACTTTACAAATTTCTTCATTAGGCATTTCGACAACGTCACCTACCTTTATACTTCCATCGAATAATAATATTACTCCAGAAAAAACATCACCTAATATGGATTGTAATCCAAAACCAATACCAACAAATAAGGCTGCAGAACCAGCTATTAGAAAGGTTATGTTAATCCCTAAACCTTGTATAGCAATAACAAAGGCAATGGTATAAATAAAGTACTTGCTTAACTGAACAATAGTATACCTTCCTCCTTCATCAATCCATGATTTAGTTTTGGCAATTCTTTGAAGCGTAATTCTAATTATGGTAATTAGAATTCTAGAAACTATGATAATAAAAATGATGAAAAACAGGCTTCCAATAGTGAGTTTAAAATTGGATGATGAGCCGTCTTCACTTGTTCCAAACCAGGTAGATGGAATAACCTCAAAGTTTTTAATGTTGCTGATGGAAAAGGCATCACTAAGAAGCGTTTCAAAAAATATGAGCAAAATGCAGCAAATTATAAGTAGAATTTGCTTGGCTAACTTTTTAATGTTTTGTTCTCTGCCAATTACAAGTAAATCTCTCTTTTTTAAGAAGGAAATTAATCTTTTGTTAATCCAACGATTAGCAATTAACCAGAATAATAAGGTTATACCTAGCAAGCTAAGAAACAGAAACCATTCAAAATTTAATTCTTGCATTTATTGTTTTATTGGGTTATTGTAATGCCTAATTCACCAGCAAATATATTACGGACTTTGATTAATTCTTGAATTTCTTCAAGAATTCCTCGCTCTTCTCTTTTATTTTCTGTGGTTTTTAGTAATTCTTGTTTTTCCAAAATTAAGTTTTCTGTTACTCTAAGCTTATATATAAATACAGATTCAACGGCTGCTTGCTTGAGTCGCTTGGATTCAGTTCTGGTTTGTATATGGTGCTTGTCTATCCAGTTGTGACTTAAAATGTTTTCAGAAGTCGTTAGGTCTACAATTAGACTTGTTAAATCTGGCTGCTGAATAAAATGTTGGTCATTTACTAAAAGTCCATTTTCTAAACCATCTACATATTCATTAAATATTTGTTGAAATTTAGAATTGGTGTAACTTAAGTTATCAGTTAAAATTTCTTCAATTATAAATTGTGCAAGGGGATATTCTTCTTCAGTTTTTTCACCATTTTCATTTTGAATTTCAATAGGAATAGATTTAGCCCCATAACTTACCATAAGTCTAATGAGGTCTTTTTCTTGGTTGTCTAGTTTGTGTTTAATGCCTTTCTCAAACCCTTTTTTAGGCACCAAAGTTTGAGGCTGACTTATTGGAGTATTAAAACTAGTTGTATTTGATGAGAATTTACTTTTTAATTTTTTTTGTACTTCATTAATGAGCAGTTGCTCATCTAATTGAAATTTTTGGGAGGTACTTTTAATATAAACAGACCTTGATACAGGATCTGGAATTACGGCAATTGTAGTAATGATATCATTGATAGTGTTTGATATGCTTATTGGATCATTTTTTGATTTTTCTAAAAGTTGATTGGACTTAAATGTGATGAAATCTTCTTGATTTTCTTTTAGGAATTTTTGAAATTCTTCTTGTTCTAACTTATGGGCATAACTATCAGGATCTTCACCATCTGGGAATAAAATAATTTTAACATTTAGTCCTTCTTTCAATATCATATCAACTCCTCTAAATGAAGCGCTAATACCTGCTGCATCTCCATCATAGAGAATGACAATATTATTGGTAAACCTTTTAATAAGTCGAATCTGACCCTCAGTTAATGAAGTCCCGCTGGAAGCTACAACATTTTTAACGCCATTATGATGAAGTGAAATAACATCAGTATATCCCTCAACAAGATAGCATATATCATCCTTTATAATTTGATTTTTTGACTGGTAAAGGCCATAGAGCACTTGACTTTTGTTGTATATGCTACTTTCTGGTGAGTTGAAGTATTTGGCCACATTTTTATCAGTTCTTAGGGTCCTTGCTCCAAAGCCGATTATTCTTCCTGTTAGGTTTTGAATTGGAAATATGACTCGACCTCTAAAGAAGTCATAGTATCCTTTTTCATTCTTTTTAACTATTCCGGCTTCTACAAGTGCATCAAGGTTGTATTTTTCATTTGCTGCTTTTTCAGCTAATGCATTCCATTTTTCAGGAGAGTATCCTAAATTGAAGTTTTCAATAGTTTGTTTATGGTATCCTCTCTTTTTGAAATAAGATAAACCAATGGACTGGCCCTCATCAGTTTCATTTAGCTGTTTTGTGAAGAAATCGTTGGCAAATTGGTGAGCTAAAAAAAGACCTTCTCTTTTATTTTTTTCCTCCAATTGTTCGTCACTGGGCGCTTCTTCTTGAATTTCAATATTGTACTTTTTAGCTAACCATTTTAATGCTTCAGGATAGGAGAGGTGTTCATGCTCCATTAAAAATGTAACTACATTTCCTCCCTTTCCAGAACTAAAATCTTTGAAAATTCTTTTTCCAGGAGACACCATGAAAGAAGGGGTTTTTTCATTGCTAAAAGGGCTTAATCCTTTAAAATTTGCACCAGATTTTTTCAGGTTAACAAAATCGCTTATAACTTCAACAATGTCAGAAGTGTCAAAAATCTTAGCTATGGTATCTTGAGGAATCATTTTATTTGATAAATCAAAAATAGAACATAAGATAGCAAATGCACTTATTATTACAAATAAAATTCAATTGACTTCAAATCAAAATAAATTCTCAAAATTGACCAAACAGATGTTTGTATATGTTTAAATAACATCTACATTTGCCCCCAAAATACATCAAATGAGCAAAGATCAATTTCAATCTCACGACTATTATTTAATGGATGAATTACTTTCCGAAGAACACAAGTTAATTAGAGATTCTGCTAGAGCATGGGTTAAAAAGGAAATGTCTCCAATTATTGAAGAACATTATGAAAAAGGAACTTTCCCGAATCATATTCTAAAAGGACTTGCTGAAATTGGTGGTTTTGGCCCATATATTCCTGCCGAGTATGGTGGAGCAGGTCTTGATCAAATTGCCTATGGAATTATAATGCAAGAGCTAGAACGATGTGATTCAGGTTTGAGATCTACATCTTCTGTTCAAAGCTCTTTAGTGATGTATCCAATTTGGAAGTTTGGTTCAGAAGAACAGTGTAAAAAATATTTACCAAAATTGGCTTCTGGAGACATGATTGGATGTTTTGGTTTGACAGAGCCAGATTTTGGTTCAAATCCTGGTGGAATGATTACCAATTTCAAAGATAATGGAGATCATTATATTTTGAATGGCGCTAAAATGTGGATATCTAACGCTCCATTTGCTGATATTGCTGTTGTTTGGGCAAAAGATGAAAACAACAGAATTAAAGGTTTGATTGTTGAACGTGGTATGGAGGGATTTGAGACGCCAGAAATGCATGGCAAACATTCACTGAGAGCATCAGCTACTGGTGAATTAATTTTCAACAATGTCAAGGTTCCTAAAGAAAATTTATTACCCAAAAAAGATGGTTTAGGAGCTCCATTGATGTGTTTAGATTCTGCAAGATATGGAATTGCTTGGGGAGCCATAGGTGCAGCTTTAGATTGTTATGATTCAGCTTTAAGATATTCTAAAGAAAGAATTCAATTTGATAAACCCATCGCTAGTTTTCAATTGGTTCAAAAGAAATTAGCAGAAATGATAACAGAAATTACCAAAGCTCAACTATTAACTTTTAGACTAGGGCAATTAAGGGATGAAAATAGAGCTACCTCAGCTCAAATTTCAATGGCAAAAAGAAATAACGTAGAAATGGCCGTCAAAATAGCAAGAGAAGCCAGGCAAATTCATGGTGCTATGGGGATTATGAATGAATATTCAGTTATGCGACACATGGCTAATTTGGAATCAGTACTAACTTATGAAGGTACTCATGACATTCACTTGCTTATAACTGGAATGGATATTACAGGAATTCCTGCCTTTAATTAATCCAATTAAATGATTCAACAAGATTTTCAGCATCTTCAATGATGAATTTTATCATTGGAGAAAGCGAATCATAATTTGGTTTGCTTTGGAAAAGTAATTGGCCAACAAATACGTGATTGATGCTATCAGTTAAGAAAAAGCCATAGTTGCAAGCTGTATTTCCTTTCACTTCATAGGTTATGCCATACACATGACTACTGTCATTAAACCATGATCGTTCTATAATAGCTGTAGATTTAAAACTATGATCGTACATTTTATTTCGAAATACTTCTGATATTTCTGATATGTCATTGTCAACATTTATGTAATCACATAAAATTTCCGCTTTAAATTGAGGAAAAATAACAGCTTTACTGCAATCGTTATTGTTTTTGAATCTTTTTTGCCAAGATGCATAATGAGGTATGTCAAATGAAAATGGGCAAGTTGTTGAATTAATAGAATAGTATTCTTTTTTTGGGAGGTCTATTCTTAAATAGCTTTTGGGTTTAGGATGAGGTTCTTCGCTGTTACAAGATGTAAGTGATGCTATCAGTATTATTAAACTAACTTTAAGCAGTTTCATTGATAGTTATTTTAACTTTTTTAATTCTTCTTTTATCTGCAGCTTCTACAGTTATGGTATAAGTGTCAAAGTTGATTTTTTCATTTTTTAGCAGAATCTTTCCTGCTTGTTCAATGCAAAATCCAGCAATAGTGTCTGATTCACCTTTGGCATTTTCAAAAATTTCACCATCAATTTCAAGAAGTTTATAAACATCAATTAAAGAAGTCTTTCCATCAATAATATAATTGTGATCATCTATTTTTTTGTGGTTGATGTCTTCCTCGTCAAACTCATCAGTAATATCTCCTACAATTTCTTCAAGAACATCCTCAAGGGATACAATTCCAGAAGATCCTCCGTATTCATCAACAACGATGGCAATATGTGTCTTTTCTTCTTGAAATTCTTTTAGTAAGTCATCTAATTTTTTGTTTTCAGGAACAAACTTTGGTTCTCTTAATAAAGAAGTCCAATCGAAATTTTTCTTTTCATCCATTTTACCCAATAGATCTTTAGCGTACAAAATCCCCTTAATATTATCAAATGATTCTTCAAATACGGGAATTCTGGAAAATTTAATATCCTTTAGTTCTTCCATTAAATCCGTGTATTTAGTGGTAACATCAAAACTAATTACATCAGTTCTTGGGGTCATAATTTGTTTTACATCTGTATGTCCAAATTTTACAATTCCTTCTAAAATTTTCTTTTCATCTTCATTGTCTACACTGTCTTTTGTGAGATTTAGTGCATGTTCTAATTCATCAGCCTTCAATGATTCTCGTTTCTTTTCAATTTTTCTATCAATGATATTGGTGCTGTTAATTAGAACTAAACTTACAGGGTAAAATATTTTTTTTAGTACCAATAAGGGTAATGACATAAATTTAGAGAATTGTATATTATAATTATTGGCATATACTTTTGGTAAAACTTCTCCAAATAATAGAATCAAGAAGGTAACTACAATAACCTGCAAAATAAAATTCATGGTTTCGCTAATACTTCCATCAATAAATAAGTTATTAAAAACGTAGTTTGAAGCCATTACTATAGATACGTTCACGAAATTATTAGCGATTAAAATGGTGGCTAATAACTTCTTTGGCTCTTCCAATAATTTTAATATCCTACCTGTATTGTTATTGGTTGAATCTTTTAGTGTTTTTCGTTGTTCGGTGTTTATACTGAACATGGCTACTTCAGATCCTGAAAGTAAAGCAGACAAAACAACTAACAATACAACAGCAAGAAAAGATAGACTCATGTTAAAGTCTATAGGTTGAAAAATTTGAAGAATATTTGAGATTAAATAGCTACTCGGGGAAGGGTCCAATTCAGTACTTTTCGTTAAACATAGCGTTAAAAAGGAAGATCATCTGTTTCATCTGGTCCAGAAAAATCATCATTAGTTTTTGTGTCAGATGCAACAGTTGTTGTAGGATTAGGATTTGAGTTTTCAGGTGCTTTTCCAAGCATAGTTAGGTTGTCAGCAATAACTTCAGTAGTATATCTATTGTTCCCTTCTTGGTCTTGCCAAGATCTTGTCCTAAGTTTACCTTCAATATAAATTTTATCTCCTTTTTTAAGAAATCGCTCGGCAATGTCAGCAAGTCCTCTCCAAACAACAATGTTGTGCCATTCGGTTTGTGATACTTTCTCACCTGTTTTACGATCTTTATAATTTTCGGAAGTTGCAATAGGAAAATTGGCTACTGAAGCACCATTTTCAAGATGCCTAACATCAGGGTCTTTACCTAAATTCCCAATTAAAATTACCTTATTAACACTTCCAGACATAAATTATATTTAATTCAAAATTAGTTAATCTTAATTAATTGTTAAATATTCTTTAGCATAATTTTCAACAATTTTTGGAACTGGATACTTATGAAGATCAGATAAAGGAATTTTTAAATAAGATTTTTTTTCTGGCAGTGTTTGTATACTTATATGCCAAAATGAAGCCATAATCACTTGGTGTGTAAGTAAGTGTTTTACCTTTTTAAGATTTATAATGTCGCCATTTAATTTTTTAAGAGCTAAAGGGTCTTCAATTTCTTTTGAAGTTTCTATCAATGGAAATTGGTATAAGTGTTGCCAAATATCTTTGTCAGTTCTTTTTTCAACTACGATGAAATCATTTAATTGAAAGATTAGAAAATTAAAATATCTAGTTTTCGTGTTAACTTTTTTAATTTTTAGCGGCAGTGATAATTGCTTCCCTTTTTCTTTGGCATAACAAATATCAGTAACAACACAAGTTTCACATTTTGGAGCTTTTGGTGTACAGATTAAAGCACCAAACTCCATAATAGCCTGATTATATGTTGTATGTTCATTCTTCGGCAATAAGCTATCGGCTAAGTTTTTAATTCTATTTTTTCCCTCTTTAGAGTTGATGTCATTTAAAATACCAAATACCCTACTTAAAACCCTATAAACATTACCATCAATAACTGCCTTTGGTTCGTTAAATGAAAAAGAAGCTATAGCACTAGCTGTATAATCGCCAATTCCTTTTAGTTTAATTAATTCATTGTATTCATTTGGGAAAACTCCATCAAGATGGGTAAATATATATTTTGCGGTATAATGCATGTTTCGAGCCCTTGAATAGTACCCTAATCCTTGCCATTGGTTTAGTACTTCTTCTTCTGTTGATTTTGCTAAAGATGCTAAAGATGGAAACCGCTCAATAAAGTTCTTAAAATACGGCAAGCCTTGATCTACTCTTGTTTGTTGTAAAATTATTTCGCTTACCCAAATGATGTAGGGTTCATTGGTATTCCTCCATGGTAATTTACGGTAATTTTTTTTGTACCAACTAATCAATGAAACAGCAAACATGGAGTCAAGACTTTGTTTTTGAAATTATTTTTAGTTGTTTTTTATCATTAGGTAAATATTCAATAAATAAATTTATATTTGCAACCCAATTAATGGAATATTCATAATTTATTATGACAAAAGCAGA